>NZ_JBAMDI010000107.1:0-38933 GCF_036961695.1 Pseudomonas sp. CGJS7
GCCACTACGCCAACGACGCCCCCTGCCCCCCCAAAGACACCGTTGTCTTGCAACGATAACCACCACCTGCAGACAACCACCACAGCAGCGAAACAAACCCCGCTCAACGAGCATCGCCAATCCAGACCTGCGCGCCGCGACGCACACCGATCCGTCGGCCAATCGCGCAGAGCGTGACGCGGTTCCGCCGCCCGCGTCGATGACAACGTTATCCGCCGTATCGCATCCCAGCGCGGCCCGCTAGGTTCGGCGCTGCACCGAGCGTGCGCGTTCCCGCATCCGCGGGCCCGTCCATCCGCAAGAGGAAACGCTAATGAAAAAGCTGGCTCTGACCGGGCTGATCGCCGCATGCGCGCTGATCGGACCGAACGCGCAGGCCGTGGTGGTGGGCGGTATCGTCAGCACCGACGCACGCTGGCCCGACACCACCGCGGGTTACAACCGGCTGACCTTCTACGATCAAATCAATCACGACGGCGGCGCGCGTTCGAACTACTACTGGGCCAACCAGTTCTGGTTCCACGGCGGCGACGGCGGCTACATCGGCCTGCAGAACCGCGCCGGCCAGCACTGGCTGAATTTCTCGATCTGGCTCGCCAGCGGCTGGGAACCGTCCAGCCGCGCCAGCTGCAATCATTTCTCCCACGAAGGCAGCGGCGTGCAGTGCCAGATCAAGTGGAACTGGAAGACCGGACACAAGTACAAGGTCGAGGTGGTCCGCGCCTCCAACAAGGTCAGCGGCGTGGTCACCGATTTGATGAGCGGGGAAAGCATCACCGTCGCCACCATCCTCATTCCCACCGCCTGGAGCGGGTTCAAGAGCCAATCGGTCAGCTTCGTCGAGGAATACAGCCAGGGCGGCAACGAATTGCCCTCGTGCAAGCTGATCGGCGCGCAGTCTTCGGTGTTCTATTCGCCGCTGGCCAACGGCAACGTGCCGGCCACCAGCCACACCACCAAGACCTACGGCAACTGCAACGACAAGAACATCGCCCACGCCGCCTGCGACAGCAGCGGCAAGTGCATCAACATCGTCAGCGATCTGGGCGGATACGCCTCGCCGAGCGAGTGATCGCGCCGCAAGGCTTGCAACGCGCAAAAAACGAAGGCCCGCGATTCGCGGGCCTTCGTCATGCAGCGCAGGCGAGCGCTCAGTTGGCGCCGAGCGGCTCGCTGGTGACGACCAGATCGCCGTGCTTGGACAAGGTCGCCGAGACCTTGAACGGGCGGTTGGGCTCGTACTGGATACCGAAGAACTGCAAGTGCGTGGCATCGCCGGAGCGCTCCAGCACCGGCGGCGCGAAATGGCCGCCGCGCTTTTCGATCTCGCCGATGTCGTACGCGTCGCGTTCGGACTTCACCACCCGGCCGGCGGCCTTGCCGCTGAACCGCGCGACCACTTCGGCCCACCACTCCGCCGGCGAATCGTTGCCGCACTGGCTGAGGATGCTGGCCGCGGCGCTGGAATCGCCCTGGCTGGGGTCGCCGCCGACCACGCGCCCGTCGGGCAGCGTCGCCAGTTCCAGGGTGGCGCCGTCCATCCGGCGCTTGTGCACGGCGCGGAAGAACTTGCATTGATTGCGGTCGAGCGCGTGGTTGTCGAGGATCTTGACGTCCTCGGACTTCCAACCCGCGGCGCTGGCGGCTTCGACCAATTTGCTGCTGATGTCGGGAGACGTCATTTTTTTTCCTTGGGCGCAAGCGACGCCGATGAACACGACGGCCGCTACTGGAATGAATTTAGCCATGCGGTTGCGGAAAGTCACTCGTTGGTCTTGTTGCCGGGCGGAACCGGGGCGGCCCCGGTAGCGTCAGCATAGTCCTTAACGGGCAACTGCACCTGATCCTGGATAAACTGCTTCAGCTCATCGTGGCTGGCGTTGGCCGGCACCGGCTGGCCGGTCATCAGCGACAGCTCCTCGGCGAACTTGCGCGCCTCCTCGGGGCTGCTGTCGATCGCCGGCTGGCTGGTTCCGGAGTAAGCGCCGGTGATCTCATTGCGCCAACGCTCCATCGCCTCTTCGTTGTTCGGCGGACGGCCGAACTCGGACTTGAAGCCGGTGTACCAGGCCCGGTATTCCTGTTCCAGGTAACCGTAGGTCTCGCTCACCTCGTCGCCGTTGACGTTGTGATTGACCTCGTGGGCGATGGTGTGCAGCACCACGTGCTTGGAATTGTAGGTTTCCGTCAGCGGGCCGTTGCCGTCGTTGACCATCTTCGCGTTGAAGGTGATGTTGGTCCCGTCGGCGGTGCCGTACAGGCCGCCGCTGGAGTTGATGTCGCCGTTGAAGCTGTCGTCCCACTTGAACACGTAGTCCGAATCCGGCGACAGCACGCGCTCCAGGGTGTTCTTGTTGACCTGCGGATCGCCGGCGTCGTTCTGGGCCAGGAACGAGATCGCCTTCAGCGTGCGCTGCTTGTCGCCCAGGTCGAAGTCCTGGAACCAGTCCTTGCCCATCAGGCGATCCAGATTGGCGATCGAACGCTCATCGGGATAGTTCTTGACCTGGCTCAACACCGCGGTCTTCTCTTCGGCCGACAGATCCTGGAAATCTTCGTTCTTGATCAGCTTGGCGATATTGGCCGCCTGATCGGTATCGCCGGACTTGCGCGCGGCCAGCGCGTCGGTGATCAGTTTCTGCTCCGACGCCGGCAGGCTCTTGAACTCGGGCGACTGCTGCAGGCCGAATTCGTTGAGCTTGTTGCTCTTCTGCGCCGCGTCCAGGGCCTGGAACGAGGGATCCTTGACCAGTTGCTGCAGATCCTTGATCGCGCCGGCGTCGCCGCCGGCGTCGCGCACCGCCTGCGCCGCGGTCGCCTGATCGGGCACGCACGAGAGCTGCTTGAACTCGGCCGAGTTGTACAACTCGGCCGCCGCGGCGAACGAGTCGTGATTCATCTTGTTGAGCGCGTCGTTGAACTCGCTCTCGCTGCCGGTGAAGCCCTGGCGCATCAGCGACACCGCGTCCTTCAGCGACTGCGGCACGCCGGGATCCTTGAGCGCGGCGTCGATGTCGTCGGCGCTGATATTGCCGTCGGCGCCGCCGCGGCCGGCGGCGGTATCGAGAATGCGGCGCTCGAAGCTGCCGTCCTTGATCGAGCTCAAGGTGGCGTCGAGGTCCTTGCGGCTGATGGTGCCGTCGACCCAGCCCTTGCCGGCGCCGACATCCAGCGCGCCGCGCGCCGCGTCGCTGCCGATCAGGAACTTGGCGGCCTCCACCTCTTCGGCGCTGAAGCGGCCGTCGCTGTTGTCGGCTACCACTTGCAGATCGTCCTGGCTGATCTTTTGATCGGCCCTGGACACGTCGTTCTGCTTGGCCGTGTCGAAACGGGCGAAACTCTGGTCGAGCACCTGAGTCGCCCGAGTGGCATCGATCGTCATGAACTCGCTCCTTGTACCGGCGCAGGCGCCTTGGGGGACCGGGTCAAGATAAACGCGGCGACAGGGCGATACAGCTAGGGCGGTCCCTATGTGCTCGCGCGTCGATTTGCTGAATCGGCGGCGCGCGCGAACGAAGTTTCGCGGATTCGAAAATATTCGTTATTCGCGTACTGGGCTCAGAGGCGGCCCCAGACCTGGCGCAAACCGATCAGGTGCATCGCGCCCAGCAGCAGGCAGATCGCCGAACTGGCGATCCAGAACGCCGTGCTGTTGCCGGGAAACGCGGGCCGCAACAGCGGCGCGGCGAACGCCCGCAACAGATACACCGCGGTGATCAGGCACAAGGCCGTGCGCAGCAGCGGCAGCCGGCCGATCACGCCCGCACCGGACAACGCATACAACGACCACACCGCCAACAATGCGGAGATCGCCAAAGTCACCACGGTCGGATACCACCGCCCCTCCGCGGCCATCCGCGCCATCTGTTCGCCCGCGCCCATCGCCCGATACCACGATGGGCCGAACGCAATGCAGGCCAGATGCGCGAGCGCCGCCGCCGCGCTGAGCGCGGCGCCGATGAGCAAGAAGGGATTGGCGGTGGTGGCCATGAAGTCCTTTGAGCCGATGGTCGATCCGCCGACCCGGTGTCGACGCGCGCCGAGCATGCGCGCTGGACGGACATCGCTCAAGCCCGAGCGCGCACGACGGGTGCGACCGATGCGCGCAGGACGCGCCGGCGTCGCCGCAACGCCCGGCTCAGATCGCGCCGGACCCGTCGATCAACGGATACAGCCCAACGATTTCCCGCCCCGGCGAATCGTCCGCCTGGACCGAATACAACTGCCAATGCGCTTCGCGCCCCGGCGGCAAGGGGATGCAAGAAATCTCCGGACCCTGGTCGAGCAAGGCCGCGATGTTGCGCACCACCTGGGCCTGGATCGCACGCACCAACGGCGTCAGCGCGCGCGGATCGACGCCCGCCTGCTCGACCGTGCGCAACGCGGCACCGGCCTCGGCGATCAAAGCTTCGTTGCCGACATTGACCTCACCCGCGCGGATCGCCGACAACCACGCCTCATCCCGCGCTGGCGCTACTTCCGCCAGCAATGCGTGCACCAATGCGGCCGTCGCCACCGCCGGCTCGCCCGCGCGTTCGCTGAGCGCCCACTGGATCGGCGACTCCAGACCCAGCGAGGCGTAGTAGCGCGACAGTTCGCCGAGTTCCGGGTGCTGGCGCAATAGATGCGCTTGGTGGGTCGATGCGGGCATGACGCCGTCCTGAAACCGAGGGGCCGATGCGGCCAGTCTAGTGCGTCCTGGCCGCGGCGGAGCGCGCCGAGCCCGCTACAACTCCTCCGCGGTAGCCTCACGCATGCAGCAGTAGATAGTGAAACCGGTGTCCATGGATTTGGTGTAAACCCAGTTGCCGTACTTGAGGTAGTTGTCGGCCGGACAACTGTAGGTGAACTTGGCCAACACGTAACGTTCGTCGCCGTTCAAGTTCCGGGTCGACTGGATCTTTTCCAGTTTGCAGCCAGGATGCACCCGGTCGATATCCCTCTGAACGTGGCCACTACCGACGCCGCAGCCGCTCAGCAGCGCCGCCGCCGTCAGCAGCGAAACGATACGCATCATTGCGCCGCTCGCGTCTTGCCCAGGTAATGCCCCACCACTTGCAGAAACTTGTCGTCGTCGAAACGCAGGCTGTTGGTGTACACCACCACCGGAGAACCCACGGTCTGATGCGCCAACGCCATGCGCTTGTGCAAGCGATGCTCGCGATGCGCCGCCAGAAAGCGCTCAGGGTCGGCCAACACGATTTTGTAGCCGCGCAACTGCGAGCTGGTGAAATCCGAATAAGCCTCCACCCCGGCGATATCGCCCCAGCGGATCTTGATCGCCCCGTTCAAATCGATCCCCTCCGGACCGGCCCGCAACGGACTGCCGCCGAGCAGTTTCCATACGCCCAGCCCGCTCAGCCCCAGACACAGCAACGCCCCCATGCCCATCAACGGATAGAAGATGTACGGCGTGCGCAGCATCGCCAACGAGCTCTCGGGATTGGGGCCGTGCAGAACGTAGTAGCCGCAGCCGATCCCGACCCCGAGCAGCAGCACGGTCGAGATCGCTACCTTGGCTTTGTCGATCTCTGCGGAAAAAACCGGGGTAGTCATGGGCGATCGCCTCGAAGTCGATTTCGTGGCCCGGCGCGGCCGGGTGTCCTTGTGGCGATGGCGCGGCGATCCTGGTCCGCCGCGCCCGCCATTGCAGGGGCGACCTTCCCCTGCTTCGCCGGCGGCTGCAATCCACCGGCGACCCGAGCGCGTCAGTAACGCGTGGTCAACTCGACCAGCCAAGCCGGCGTCAGTTGCAGCAACAGGCTCTCCAACTGCTTGTCCATGCCGGTGAGCACCAGCAAACCGATCGCCAGCAATCCCACGCCCATCGCCCGCCGGCCGATCTGGGCGAACCGCGCGGCGCGGTCGTGATTGCGCAGGAACCACGACCTCGACGCCAACCCCAGCGCCACCAGCGGCAGCGCCGCGGCGAGGCTGAAAACCAGCATGACCAGGCTCACTTCGCCCAGGTCCTTGCCGTTCGCCGCCAGCGCGATCGCCGCGCCCAAGGTCGGGCCGACGCAAGGCGTCCACGCCACGCCCATCAGCGAACCGACCGCGAACTGGGCGGCCGGATGGTCGCTGCGGATGCGCAACGCGGCGCGGCCGCCGACATCGCCGAACCGGCTGACGACGCGCTCCATGGCATGCTGCAGCGTCTGCGACAGCAGGATCGTGCCGAACACCAGCATCAGCGCGCCGGCGCCCTTGCGCAGCGTGCGTTCGTCCAGCCCGAGCAAGCTGCCGCTGCTGGTGACCACCACGCCGATGATCGTGAACGACAGCGCCAAGCCCGCGGCCAGGGTCACCAGGCCCCAGCGGCTGCGGCCGGTGGCTGAGGACGCCACCATCGGCAGCACCGGCAGCACACAAGGCGACAGCGCGGTCAACAGCCCGGCCAGCCCGGACAGGCCCAGGGTGGCGACAGTCACCGACATCGCGACGGCCTCACTTCGAACCTTGGGCCAGGAACTCGCGCAATGGCCCCTCGCGGGTTTCCGCCACCGACATCGCGATCCGCTTGCCGCCGCGGTACAACATCAGCGTGCTTTGCTGCGGCGCGCCCATCGCGCGCGCCTCGGTGCGTTGCGCATCCCAGTCCAGGCGCAGCTCGGCGATCCTGGACAGCGCCGGCTCCTTGAGCAATTTCTCGATCACCGCATGCTGCGCACGGCAAGTCGGGCACCAGTCCGCATGCACATCCACCAGCACGGTCTTGCCTTCGGCTTGCAGCGCCTGCAAACGCTGCGCGCTGTAGGCCGCCGGCAGCCCGGCCGCCGATGCGGCCAGGCTGAACGCCACAAACCAGGCCGCGAGCAGGATCGAAATCGTCTTTTTCATCGGAAGTTCCTTGTATCGGAGAAAGAAACCGGATTCGCGCGTGCGGACCCGTTCGCGCCCGTCGCGCATCGCGCGATGGGCCCGTACAAGAGAATTCGAAATCGGCGGCCGATCGGTTACATCGTCGAGGCAAACAGACGGCGAGCCGTCGAGCGCAAAGGCGAAACCTTACTTGCGCGCGTAACCGATCCAGGCGAACAAACGCGCACCCAGCCGCCAACTCAGCAGCGACAACAGCAACACCGCGCTCAGATGCCAGGCCAGGATCGCCACGGCGCTGCTGCACTCATGAATCACCCCGACCGCGGCCGACGACAGCGCAGCGGCGCTCAACGCGGTGAGCATCGCGGTGGGCGCCGGGCGCACGACACCGGCATGGCGAACCATCAGCAACAAGATGAAACCGATCGGCAAACTGATCAGCGCGATGTCCTGTGCGCATCGCAGCCCCTCGATATCCAGCGCGAACGCCGCAACGCCGCGGCCGAACGCATCGCGCAGGCTGTCCACGCACAGACCGGCCAGCCACAGCGCCGCCGCCGGCAACGGCAACCACGCCCACGACGGCGAACGTCCCGGCACGCTGATCTGGAAGGCGGCATACGCGGCCAACACACCGGTCAATACGCTCACCGCACACTCCAGCGCGACGCCCGGCGATGCCATGTCCTGCCACCAGCCCGGGCGCGGGCCGTGACCCAGGACGCCCAGGATCGAGACCACGGTCAGCGTCGCCAGCAACAACCACAATGCGGTGCGGCGCAGCGGCGACGACAGGCGCTTGATCGGCGCGCTGTCCTGGCTGAGTCGGTCGATCAATCGTTCGGTGTCATTCATGGGGCGGGCCTTTCTTCGCCAGAAGCGAGTGCAGCGATTTGAGCGCGCGGTGGCAGGCGACCTTCAGCGAACCCACGCTTTGATCGCTTTGCGCCGCCGCTTCGTTGAGCGACAACTCGTTGAGCCGCAACAGGCGCACGGCTTCGCGCTGCCGCTGGGGCAAGGCCGCCACCGCTTCGCGCACGGCGCTGGCAGCGTGGTGACGCGAAACCGCTTCCTCCGGCCCGTGCCCGACCTGGGGATGCTCATCGGCCCCGTCGGCGCTTTCGATCTCGTGCTTGAGCCGCTGTTGGCGCTTGCGCAGCAAGTCGATGCAACGGCGGGTGGCGATGGTGCTCAGCCAGGGCTTGAACGGTCGCCCGCATTCGTAGGTATGGCGAATGCCGTGGACGATCATCAATACGTCCTGGACCGCGTCCTCGGCGTCTTCGCCCGGGCCCAGATAGCGCCGCGTGATCGCCCGCACATAGGGCACCACCGCCTGCAACAGCGCGTGATACGCCACGCGGTCGCCGTCTTGCGCCTGCTGCATCAGCCGCGCCCACAGCCGGTCCGAATCGCCCCCGACCTGCCCGGGCTCGATTCGCGGCTCCACTGCGCTGTCGGCTGAAGATTCTGGCATCGCGCCGTCCGCCGGAGGCGTCACCACCGAAAGATCGATGCCCATGATGCTCGCATTTTCACTGACAGCGGAAACTCCCTGGCTGGATCGGATGGCAGCCACCGGCGGCCGGCAACGGCGCGAAATCGCCGCTTTTCACCGGAGTATTCGGCCGAAGGCGCGAATGGTTACGCTCCGGGCGACCGCCGTTTAACATCCGGGTCTGGAGCGCCCCGACACGACAGAGGAAGTCCCGCATGCATCGTCCCCATCGCGTTGTCGACGATTTCGAAGCGGTCATCCGCATCCATACCCAGGCCGAGGGCGGACGACGCAGCCCGCCGCTCAACGGGATCCGTTGGGATTTCGCCTACGCCGACGACCCGGTGCCCAATCGGCTGTACATGATCTGGCCGGATTTCTTCGATGCCGACGGCAACTCTCTGCCTGGCGATGTGCCGCTGCCGGTCGACGTCGAACTGCGAGCCCGCATGACCGTGGTGGTCGATGAAATGCGCAGCGAAGTACACCAGGGCAGGATCCGCGTCGGGGTGAAGTTCTATTGCCAGGAAGGCCCCAAGCGGGTCGCGAGCGGAGTGGTGACCCGGATCACGCACCTGCACGATGAGCGCACGCCCCTCGGTTGAAGCGGGCGCGTGGCGGCGGCGGCAACCGGGCCTGGGCGCCGACTGGGTGCCTGGGCCATTTGTATCCCAATGTATCCGCGACCGTGATCGGCGGGCTCGCATACGAATCGGCTCGGCGGCGGACACAGCGGCGATACCTCGCGGCGGCGAAATAGTCACGCCCGCCACGACCCGAGACCCCACGATGAACCTCCCGCCCGCCGACGCCCTCGCCAACCCGCAACGCCGCAGCCTGCTCGGCCGCACCGCCCTGGCCTTCGCCGCCGCGCAAATCGGAACGATGGGCTCGGCGTTCGCCACCATCGCTCCCGCATCTCCCGCTACTGCATCCGGATCGCCCGCCGCCATAGCCTGGGGCCCGCTCAAACACATCGACGCCGGCGTCCTGCGCGTCGCCTACGCCGAACTCGGCCCGGCCAACGGACCGGTAGTGTTGCTGCTGCACGGCTGGCCCTACGACATCCACACCTATGCCGAAGTCGCGCCGCTGTTGGCTGCACAAGGCTATCGAGTGATCGTTCCGTACCTGCGCGGCTACGGCGCCACCGTCTTCCGCTCCGCCGACACACCGCGCAACGGACAACAAGCCGCGCTCGCCACCGACGCCATCGCCCTGCTCGACGCACTCGGCATCGAATCGGCCTACTTCGGCGGCTGCGACTGGGGCGCGCGCACCGTCAACATCATGGCAGCGCTGTGGCCGCAGCGCTGCAAGGGCATGGTCTCGGTCAGCGGTTATCTGATCGGCAGTCAGCAAGCCAATCAAGCGCCGTTGCCGCCGAAAGCCGAGCTGCAATGGTGGTATCAGTTCTACTTCGCCACCGAGCGTGGCCGCCTGGGCTATGAGCAAAACCGACGCGAACTGTCGCGGTTGATCTGGGAGCTGGCTTCGCCGCAATGGCGTTTCGACGACGCCACCTTTGCCCGCACCGCGGCCTCGTTCGACAACCCGGACCACGTCGAGGTGGTGATCCACAACTACCGCTGGCGCCTGGGCCTGGCCGAGGGCGAAGCCCGATTCGACGAACTGGAAGCGCGCCTGGCCAAGAAACCCCGCATCGGCGTCCCCACCATCACCCTGGAAGGCGACGCCAACGGCGCCCCGCACCCGCCGAGCAGCGCCTATGCCGACCTGTTCACCGGCCCGTATGCGCATCGGCTCATCACCGGCGGCATCGGCCACAACCTGCCGCAGGAGGCGCCGCAGGCGTTCGCGCAGGCCATCGTCGACGTGGCTGCGTTCTGACCGGGATCGGCGCGGCGGCTACGACAACCGCGTCGCCGCGCCCAAGCCGAGAATGTAGCGGACGCGCTCGCGGTCGAAGGCGACCCACGACTCGCGCCCCTGCAATAACGCGCCATAGAACGAATCGTCCAACTTCAACACCATCAGCAGAAAATCGCGCCACTCCATGCCGACGAACCCGTCGTGCAGCAACGCCGCCTCGCGCGAGGTCGCGCAGGCGGCCATCAGCAGATCCTCGGGGCCGGTGACGAAACGCAATTGCAGGCGGTCGCCGCCTTCGACCGTGTAGGGCTCGCCCGGCACCGCATCGGTCGGGAACGTGGACGGGTCCGCGGGCACGTAGACGTCGCGATTGGCCATCAAGCGATAGAGCAACTCGAAGTCCTCTTCGCGCTGGTGTTCGGCGACGTCGTGGATGACCTGCTCCAGGTCGGGGGTTCGGCGCTTGTGGTCGGACGGGGTGGACATTGGGGAACGCTCCAACTGACTCTCGGTTATGGGCAGGCAACCAACACTGCGCTCACGCCCGGAACGCAGGATGAGGCGCTTGTCCCGCCGGTAGTCTATTGAACCGGATTCTATTTGACCCGAGCACGAGACTGGGACGGCGTCGCAGGATTGTCCGACGACTGCGGCGGCGGCCGGGTGCCCAGCAGTACCAGCTGATTCCTGAAGGCCAGCATCGTCGTGCCATCCGCCATCAGTAAACCCACCACCTGCATATCGCGCGCCTGCTCCGCCTGGATAAGAATCACCGGCACTCGCTTGCCCTCGTCGTCGAGATAAGCGTACTGCGGAATCTTCAACGGCAAAGGCGTACTGACCGGCACCGGCCCTTGCGCCAACGCGAACGCGGCCTGGCCGGATCGAACATCGGCCTGTGTCGCCGCACGGCCGGTAATGAAACCCGAGGCAGGCAGCGGCGGCCACGAGGTTTGCGCGCGGATTTCGCCCGTCAGCGCCATCAGAAACAGCGCGGCCGCATAAGTTCTTCGCATCACCAGCGCTCCTTGCTGTAAGTCAGCCTATGCATCCATCCCTACCATTGACCAATACGAGAGAAGCTCTTGTTGCCATTGAACGAAAGCTCGACCCGTTCCTTGAATTCCAACACTTTCATAGGCCTTGCTTCGCCCAGATGGGTCAGGTAGTAGGCCACATCCTCTTGGAGACGCCATGTCCTAGGGATCAATTTATTTGGTGTCTGCCCGATATCGACCGTGGCGTAGCGGCATGGCGGATGCCGATAGAACCCGGCAGGTATGACGATATCGGCCTGCCGACAGAACGCTTCGATTCGTGCCCGGTAACTTTCACTCATTAGAAATCGCACCCGAGTTTCCGGCGAACTATAGACAAGTTTCCGTCCAAAGCGTCCATACGCTCTCGCGCCCCAGCTAGCCCTGCCCCTTGGCGGGCCATCCAGCCGCCCGCTCCCGCTAGCTGAGATCATCCAACATCGAACCCATACAGCCACCTGTTGAGGATCCCACCGGAACTTTCGATACCCAAACAATCCATGGCCTGCTCGAAGCAAGACGCGACTTGCTCGGCGTCTTCAGTATCCAAATCTTCCCTGACGAACTCGTTGATTTGCGCGTCGATGATCGTCAGATACGTCGAAACGGGCGCATCCGGCGCCACGGCGGCCGCGAGCGCCGCCAAGGCCCGGTCGAACCGGGCGTTCAGGGCGGCACGTTCCCGCCGATCTTGCACGCCGGTATACAACGTCCCGGGCTGCCCCGCGAAGTGATCCCTTCCCTTCAGCTGCAGCAAGGCCGTAGCGGCGTCCGTTTCGCTGTGCATCAAGCGCTCCAATGAGTGGGTGTAGCATCGAACAATTCAGGTATCGCCGATTGCGCGAAGACCGCCGCGAGCGGCGAGCCGGGGCCGCCTAACCGCCCGAGCGCGTCTCTCACATTTGCTCGATCCTGCTGCGGGCCATGGCCGAGACTTTCTTACTCCGGCTCGCTTGGAGCAGTTCGAACAGCGACTCGGCCAACGCCCGTGGCGGCGCATCGAGCGAATGCGACAGGTCGCAAATCGCTCAGGCCGCCGGACTTGGAAAACAAAACCTTCGCGTATCGTCGGTGACCTGAAGCGTATCGCCCAGCATCGCCTCTAGCAGATCCTTCCATTGGCTGTCGCGCATGTACGCCGGTACATCGTGATCGTGGCGAACCAGCGGAACATGCGACGCGGGGAAGTTTACGACCGACACTCGCGGCGCGGCTACGCCTAGGTCGCGTTGAACATCGGCGCAAGCCTGCTGCGGCTTCACCGCCATGCACGTGGCGCCGGCCATCCGGCAGACGCGGAAGAACTTGGTGGTGGCGAAGTCTTTCGGGCTGGTGCCGAGGATGATGCGGGCCGGCACCGCGCCTTGCTGGCCTTGCTTGAAGTTCCGATAAGCCGTGGTGGGTTGCGCCGGCACCAGCATCGCCAACCGCAGGTCGTCGAGTTTCGGGAATTCATAGTCCGGCGCGCCCGTGGCCTTGAGCACGTACTCCTCGCTCAGGGCTTTCGGATTGAACGCCCCGCTGCCGTCGCCCAGGGCATTGGTCATCACGAATGCCCCCGAGCTATGCGTGAACACGCGCAACGGGTAGTTGGAGGGGAGTTGATTGAGGATACGCCGCAGTCCCAGGCCGACGCTGGGACCGTTGTACTGGGCTTCACCCCAAATCTTCAGCGGCATGTCCGATAGGCCATCCCAGTACATCCGTACGAAGGCGACGTCCGTTTGTTGAGCGGCGATGCTCTCTTCGACCTTGGCATACCAGGCCGTTGCGTCTTTGAAATCGTTGTTAAACCCGTGCACCAATAGCATCACATGGCGATTTCGCAAAGCCTTCAGATCGGCCGTGAGTTTCGCCCTGAGCACTTGCTGGATCAGCGACCACGCCTGATCGAAATCGGCATCCGGCGTCAGCGGCGTGGCGCTGAGTTCCGCCAGCGCGCGCCAACGCGGCGTGCGGTTGGCCCACTCCCATCGGTACAAGGCGCGCAAGGTCGCGTAGTCGGGACTTTCGTTGCGATTGAACGGCCGGCGCAGGTCGCGATTGCGTAGCGCCTTGTCGTCTACCGACACATCGCCGGGCGGATACAGGTCGCCGGCTCTATCGACGAAGAAGCTCAGCAGCTTGGCGTTCTGGCGGATCGAATCTTCGTAGACGACGTTGTCGGCCTGGGCCGGGGCGATAATGGCGGACAGCAAGAATGCAGCGGTGCATAAAAGCCATTTCATGCGTTGCTCCATTGGGATGGGATGGCGTCGTCGACGCCTTAAACAGAGGGCGTGTTGCCCTCGATTACCGCACTACCCTGCTCGAACTGCCCGCGGCGAACTACCGGCGTGGCGCCAGCAGCTTCTTGATCCGCGCTTTCTCTTCCATCGGGCGCTGAAAGTCGGCCGGATACGCCGGCTCGAATCGATCGCCTTTGAGCAAGAAAATGCTGTCTTCTTTGCTTGCCTGCTCCTGCATATCGCCCAGCGTGAAGTGCCACATCTTCCACAACGGCACGACCAGGGTCGGCGGCACCGCACCTGATCGGGCAAACAAGGCCTCTTTGACCTTCAAGTGGAACCGGATTTCATTCGTGCCACCAGGACCGGTGCGGGCCTCCGGGTCGGTGACAGCGCGCCCGCGGCGGTCGATCATGTCGACGCGCTCGATGTTCGCGACGACCACATAGTCCGCATCGGCGACGATCTGTTCCAGCAAACGCGGCGCGACTGAGGTAGCGGATGCCGATGTCGCCCACAGCAGGGCGAGCGATGCCAACAGATACCTCATACCGTCTCCTTGGTGGTTGCCAGCTAAGACTTCGCCTTACGGATGATGGCGGCGCTCCGTTCCATGCATGCGGAGCGAGCGCTTACGCCCCGAGCAATGCGTAACCGAAACGGCTGGCGTGCCGCTCGGCGAGCCGTCAAAGGTTCCGCCCGATCCTCCACCCCTCGTCCGCCGAGCCCTCTGGGCCGGCGAAGTACAACACCGAATGGACATGCAGCGCTATATCGCGATCCAGCAGTTGCAGCGTCCGCGCCCATTGCGGCCAATCCGCCAAGGGGCGGTCGGCGAACTCGAAGGAATTCAAGAGGATTGCCATGAGCAGGAAGCGTTCGTCTTCGCTCAAGCCGCCGGCCTCGTAGGCCGCGATGAATTCATCGATGCGGGAGGGATCAGCCCACTGGGCCTCGGGGTCTTGCATCGATGAGCTGGGGACAAAACCGAATCGTGCTGCGAGGCTATGAATGGCCGCAACGGCTGGGTGGCGCCACAGGTGTTCGGAGATGTCCATTGCGAACGAGCCTTGATCTAGCGCCTAGACGGTTCCGACGGAGTCTAGCTCCTCTCCAGATAGCTCGACCATATCTATGCATGAACGCAAATAGCCTTACACGCGACCGCTACATAGAGGGGCCGCCTTGTGAGCGCTGCTGCGACTTCTCCTGTTGCGCATCCAGCAATTGCTTCTCATCCAGCGACTGAACCTTCTGCACACTCTCGTGCAGGCTCGGCGGAGGCTGAGATACGTCGACTACCGCGTGGTGCCCAGGAACCTGACCTCCAACGAACAGCTTATCGCCCGCCATGCCTACGACTGCTACCTTTTCGGCGCTGTCGATACCTGCGAGCTTGCTCGCAGACAACGCATGGGCGACCACGTCATTGGGAAATTGAGCGGGCACGTCTGCGCGAATTCTGTCGAATAACCCACGGCTTTGCGGCGAAAGTTGATCCAACGTCTCTAGCCGCGAATCCCGGTCCGCGGCAAGCGCTTCGGCCCGTGACGCGTCCACCGGAATATGCCGATTCTTGTTCGGGCCATCGCTGGTATGATCGAATCGCCCGACGGTCGGCGGATTCGTGCTGGTGTCGCGATAGACCTGAGATGCCAGGGGAGCTATAGAGATCCCATTCTCTTCCAAAAGCGTCTCATTGAATCCGAGGCGCTGCATGTTCAGGTGCATCTGTGAAGCGTTAGCGTGCTTGGGAACGCCAAAGTTTCTTTCGGCCCAGATCCCAAGCGAGACAACTCCTGCGCCGTACAGGTTGGCATAGTCCGAGCGGCCATGCGGGCCGAGATTCATCGTGTCCTGGGCAGCCACCCCGGGGGTTCCGACCGGCGCTTGGTCGAAGTAATAACGTCCCAAAGCACCGACATTTGCAGATGTAGAAGGCAAAGTCCCATCCGCATTGAATGCGATACCTGGCCTGGCAACCGCACGATTGTTGGCATCCAATTCAAGAAAATCCGCGACGCGCCCACGGCTCGCATGGTTCCACATGTCTTGCAAACTCACATTTGGATTTCCGGTGCTTGCCTTCTCGTAGCTCAACATCGCATTCCATCCGGCGATGTGCGCTTCGGCCTCGTTCTTTCGATGAACTCCCATCATCGTCAGGCTCGGTGCCGTGAAGTCGTTGATCGGATTCGCGTCCGAAGCGATCGCCTTCAAGCCGGCGACAAAAGTCTCCCTGGCCCGGGCCGTGCCCGCTCGGTTGAACCCATGCTCCATCTCATGACCGAGTACGAATGTCATGTTGTACCGATCGAATCCACCGGTAGAGAGCGAAGCCGGCACTAGGTTCATCGAACGATCAATCGGGCTGTAGCTACCACCCGCAACACCTTGGACATGCAGTTTAAAGCTTTGCAGCTCTCTGCCGCTCGGCTGATCGCTCCGCACGGCATTCTTGAACTGATCTACCAGGACGGGCGCCCCATTGATCGTTTTCTGCAAGTTTTCGTGCATGTCGATCGAGACTCCGGGCAACTGGGAGAATCGTAGGCCCATGTCCTGAAGTCTGAGAACCGCTCTTAGATCGGAATTCGCCGGGGGCCCGCCAGTAAAGACCTCTGCAGGCAGCACGATTGTCTTGCTTGAGACATCGTACCGTCCGATTGACGCAGCCCCTGGAGGCGCAACGTCGAAACCTGTCAAATGCCCTCCCGCAGCATCTGCATTGAAACTGGTGAGAAGGGCGTCATTGCCGACTATCGCCACGCGCAGCTGAGCGACCTGCTGTGGCGTCACACCCGGCTGGTTCGAGAACTGTGTCAGCGCATTCTCAAGCGATGGGTTAGCAGATGGCATCTTCTATCACCGAGTGCGCGAGGAATCGTCAGACCACATCCATACTTCTATTCTCAAGATGCAATTCGTTGTAGTGGAGGCATCCACCGACGCCTTCGGCCGCCCTTGCGAATGGACGTCCACAACCATGAAATCACGACGGAACGTGTGAGTCATTGCGCCGCGGCTTTCGTAGGCTATCGGATCCGGCATTTGCGGGCCTTCGAGGAACTTCAACGACACCAATTCGTCGCGAAAAGCGCCATAACTCATACCGCAGATCGGCTGCACGTCTACCGTGGCGGTGTCGACACGCAACTTGTCATTATCAAGCCAGTATTCAAGGCGGGCGTCGATCGAGGGAGCATCGCCTGGGAAGCTCAGCGTCTGCGTCCAGCCGGTACCAGGGATGTCCTGTACGAACTCATCACTCACCTCGCCAGGGCCGACTTGCCGCGACGGCATGCCGAGCAATTTCCTCAACCGACCCGACGTGAAGTCACTTAACTTTTCAACGCTACCAATGAATTTCAGCACTGCTTTCTCGACTTCTTCGGGAGCAACTATGCGCTCGCCCTCAGTCGGCGACTCTCTATCAGACACATCGGACACGGCGCCGCCCCCCCCTACATTGACGGATTTCTTTTGTCCATTTGACGTCGTTGCGACACACGCGCAACTCCCGCTTACAAGAGCAAGCAAAATCGTCGATTTAAGAACCAAACCAACAGTCGCTGCGTTCATACAACTCCGCCCTCTATGCCATACCGCTCTATAAACCACACGACCTATACCTTCCTTGCAAGATACCTTGTAATGCCTCTTCTGCAGCCGTAGCCCGTCCAAGAGCCTTTTCTAGTCATCGTTCAGGCAAGCATCCACGATAATTGAACACTACTAAGGCTTCGGCAGCACCCGACGCCAACTGCTGCCATTGAGGCATGTCCGACAGCTTAGATAACGCGGACAGCGAATCGGGCGTGTTGACGATGAGGTACTCCCATACCGCATGGAACCGGCCGATGATATTTTTCCCCGCGGGTAGAACGCCGGCGCGGTCAATTGATCGCGCCAGTTGGAGTGGGCCCAATCCTCCCATTGATTGACCACCGCATGTGGAACATGGACTGGGGGAGGGGTTGCGACCTGACACGCCAGTTACTAATCGAACGAGACCGCAAGCGCCAGGCACTCAATGATGCGGTTGCCAATGCGTTGATCAAGGGTGACGCATACGCGGATGCGGAGCGACTCGTTTGAGCAAATCACCTACCACAGCATGCGCACCCCGCCCCCGACGGCCCAAAATTCACGGTGTGTGATTTAACTATAGACTCCTCGGTGAATGTCAAATACGACTTCCTTTCAATCTCCGATATCTGCTTTATCAGCAACTGGAATTCCTCTCTCTCCTTTGCAGAAAGCGCCATCCAGCCGGTCACCACTTGATCCACTCTCTTTGCCATATCAACGCTCCTTTAGGTTGCCACACACGACACAATCGCTAGCCTCGTTGATTGACTGAGGCCGTTGCCTGCACTGTTCGCACTCACGCTGAAATTGTATTAACGATAAGCGCATCGCGTAGCGCTTCTCGTAAGAGGTCAATGGATACTTCGAATCGGCCACCTCTTGAGCTCGATTACGCTCATTCAAGATCGCGTAATCCATCGAGATCAAATTCGACGCCCCCCTTGCCAAGTCGGAAAAGCCGTTAAATAGCTCGTTATTGATCACAACCGAATTGACCGCCGACTCGTACTGTTCGTCCCAGCGGGCGACAAGACCCCATGCCGACATAATTAATTGAACCAACAAGACTAAAGCGACAACGGCAATTAACGCGCTGAGCCAAGCCCTAGAACTGTCGAAAGACATAGCAACTCCGCCAATCGTCAGCGGTCCGGCAATGCCTAGAAAAAGAAGCCATGTACGAATGCGGCGTAGCTTCTCGGCCCTACGCTCGAAGACCCTTGCGGTCCCGAACGCAAAGAAGGCCTTATCCCAGCAACGCTTACGCAAAGACTCGACATCTTCCACCTACCCCTCCCTTGCTGAATCCAGCCATACATGCGGCCTTGTTGATGGAGCCAGTCAGATAGTTGACTCAGCCGCGCTTCGATGGTCGAACCTAATAAAATCGCTGTCAACATCAACTAAAAACAGGCGCGCGGGCTCACACTAAATGCATTCAAACTAAGTCACTCTCTAAGCAATGAACCCCTAAACCCCACGCAATACACATAACGAAACCATCAAGGCATCTTGGCGCTTGACTAGAATCGCAAATCGCAGAATGCTCCCAACCGGAGACTCAAAACTCCTCACGAAGCGGTACCCACCTCCGAAATACCCGGTGGTTTTTTTGTGCCTTCTGTTTGGGCATAAGCTCGGCGCGTTCCTGCGTCGGGAGGGCGGCTAATACAACACCCGCAAGGGAAATACGCCCGCCGTCTTCGTGCGGTTTTGAGCCTCCCGACTTCCCGCCTGCGACTTCGCGCAGCGCGGGCCTTGGTGTTTTGCCCCAGGTAAAGGAGTGCCATGTATGCCCCCGAAAGCTTCGTCGCAGGCCGGTCCGCTATGTTTCGCGTTGCCGGTGGATACGTTTCTGGAATTGCGGGCGTTTCAAGATCAGTTGTTGAGTGCGGCGTGGACGCTGGATCCGGCGACCTCGCCCTGCCCTTCATCGCGTAAGCCCGAGCAGGCCCGGCATCGGGCGCTGGCGTCGGTGTTCCGCACATGGGCGGATCAGGTGGATCGCAGTTTGGGTACGGTGCGGTCGCCGTAACCGGTTCAAAGGGAGGCGGCGCAGCCCACGCCTCTTATCACTGGCCTTCGCGCTATCCGAAGTACGCCAGCACGATCAGCCGCTTCTTCGGAAACACCACCAATACTTTCTCCGGGCCGTTGGCGAAGAAGTTGCCCGGCTCGCGGACGGCCGTTTCCAGTTCGTCGGTCAGTGTTTTATCGGCATCGGCGCAGGTCAGCCCCAGGCTGAGCAGGCTCTGGTCGTCGATCACATCGCTGGGGTTGGGTGTCGGGCGCCAGGGTTCGAAGGTGTGGTACGGGTCGTCGAAACCGCGCGAGTGACGGACGTCGTCGAAAAAGCGCAAGCCTTGTTGCTCGATGGCGCGGGCGGTAGAGCGGTCCATGCGGAAGATGGCGACGCCACAGCCTTCGCGGAAGCCGGACTCGCCCTCGATCAAGATCGGATGGGAGATGCCCAGGGGTTCGGGGATTACGCTGGCCATGAAGCAGGCTTCGAACACGCACCATGCGATGTACAGCGATAAGGGAACGCATGCGATCAGGATCGTGATTCTATCGAGGCGTGCCATGGCCAACGGCTGCGTTTGGGAGTCGCAACACGGTAGTTGGCGCGGGTGGGCGCGGTGAGAAGTGAGTGTGAAGTGGCTGGCGTGGGTGTTGTGTCCGGGCGGATGCGGGGTTCGCGGTGGCTGTAGGTTCGCGGTCGCAGCTTGCGCAGCTCCTACAGGTAGGGGATGCGGGATTCCAGGTTAGTTGCTGTCGCGGTCTACGGTGGGCAACGGCGCTTGCGCGGGCGCTGCGACGCGAGCCGCAGGCGCGCGACCTGCTCGCGGCACGCTGTCGGCAACGGGCGCCGGGGTGCGCAGGTTCTGGTAGTAGTTGCGAATACCGGCGCTCAGTTGCAACGAGTAGTCGGTGGTCATGAAGCGATCCCCACCCTGGGTTTCGATATGCGCGCCGCCGGGGATAGGCTTAAAGAATTCATCGAACTGCGCCATCGGGTAGACGCTGGGTTTGAGCGCACCGAAGAACGCCATGGTCATCGGCAGGCCGATCTTGCTGGCAGTGGTGCCGGCATAGGTACCAGCACGGCCATGGCACGAGATGCACGAAGAAATCGGGCTGTCGATAGGCCCGTTGAGGCGCCCGCCAAGGCCGTGGTGCAGGACGTAAGCGCGGTTGCCGTAGTTCCAGCCATCGCGTTCGACCAACGTGGGAGTCAGACGCACTTGGGTGAGCGCGGTATTGATGAAAACGCCGTCGCGGTTGGCGTCGGTGCGGACGGGTTGGTCGTCGCCCCAGCTCAAGCCGACCGGGACCATGCGATCCCACACGGTCGGGCCCGGGGAACCGCCGTCGTAGACGAAGGTGCCGAAGATCCAGCCGGTGGTGTCGGCCATGCGCGGGTCTTTGACTGCTACGTCCAACTGCAACAGGCGCACAGTGCGGTCGACGCGCGGCTTGTTGTAGTTGACGTCGGGGTAGATGTTGGCGGTCCAGGTCTTGGTCCGGCTGAGGTACGGGATTTGCGCGGTGCTGGCGTCGGTGAACAGCAATTTGCAGGCGACGCTGTTGTCGGCGAAGGTCGATTTGGACGGGTCCGGGCGGCCGTCGGCGGTGCGCCAGACTTTGCCCAGGCTGACCGCGCCGCGGTCGTTGTAGAAGCCGACCGCCCAGTTCTGGGCGCGCTCGGTCTGTTTGCGGTGCAGGTCGAACGGGCGCGCCATGCGCTCACGGGTGAGGCCGCGGCGCCATTCGCGGCCGGCGCCGAACTGGGCGCCGTCGTCGTGCAGCCAGGGGGCGTGGTACCACTTGCGCACGCGGTTGTTCTGCACTTTGAAGTCGACGTCGATGTTGCCTTCCAGGCAGTAGTCCAGGACCGAGCGCAGGTATTCGGTGGGGAAGGCTTTGAAGTCGATCGCCATCCACGGGAAGGTGTCGTCGGCGAAGGTGGTCGGGTAGTCCTGGCTCAGCTGGAATACGTCGCGCGCGCCGGGCGGCGGCGGGTAATGCGGGTCGTAGCTGGGGAAGAGCACGGGGCCGTCGGCGGCCGCCGCCGCGGGTGCGGCGCTGGGCGCGGGCGCGGCGCGTTCCTGCGAGACCGCGGTGGCCAAGCTGGCCGCGATTACGGCCGCTGTCCCTATCAGCGCTGCTTTCATGGCGTTCTCCCTGTTTCAGGGACACAACGCGAACCGGGGGACGGATGGGCCAGCGCGGCGGCCGGCCGCGGGCGTTATGCCTGGCCGGACCCGCGCGAGCCGCCGCGGTCGCGGCGCGCGGTGAGGTAGCGGCGGCGGAACAGCAAGCGGCTGCCGCGGTAGTAGATCGCCCGGGGCGCGAACGACCAGTAGCCGTCCGGGTGCAAGTCGACGGTCCAGCGGTCGGTCGATTCGCCGAAGCCGAAGCCGATGCGGGTGTCGGATTCGATCCGCAGGTCCTGCATGTCGTAGACGTAGATCGGCAGGGTCAGGCGATCGAGGATGCGGTCGTCGGGCGACAGCAGATAGATCCAGTGATCCAGGTTGTCGTAGTAATCGCACTGGGTGGCCAGCAGGCGCAACGGGCCGCATTGCAGTTGCCAGAGCATGCGTTCGCCATCGATCAGCAGGCCGGTGTCGCGGCCGTCGGCGCATAGGCGGCGACAGTACTCGGCATCGGGCGTGCCGGGCGGCGCGGGCGCGAGCGTGAGCTGGTCGGTCGGCTGCATGGGTGCGGATGCACGCCGCGCGCGAAGGCGGACGGCGCGACGGGCGCTCAGGCCTTTTTGGTCTTGGCCAGATGATAGGCCACCAAGGCGTTGGCGTGGCCGTGGCCGATCTGGTGCGCGCTCTTGAGGTGGTTCACCAGTTCCATGTGCTTCTTGTCGCCTTGCGCGGCGATCACTTTGAACCAGTGTTCGACCGGGTGGCCGTAGTTCTTTTCGATGGAGGGGAAGTAGGAAGCGGGGCCTTTTACTTTTTCTTCTGCCATGGGCGGGCTCCTGGGTTGGGGGCGTACACGAAGGGTGTGCAGGGTGGATGCGTGGGAGGCGAGCCGGGTTGCATGTCGGCGGCGAAGGCGCCCTGCCCCCGATCCGGCGAACACTGGCACTTGCCATACAGATCCTGACAGTACAATGATTGCGGCCACGGGCACATGGAATGCATGCCCCCTCGTATCGACATGGATAGGTTTTATGGTCCGCATCGCCCCCTCGCCGCGATCTTGGTTGCCCGTTCTGGGAGCCACTGCTGCCGTCGTGTCGATATCGATCGCACTGACCGCATGCAGCGCGCAGTCGGTCGACCGGCAGACGCAGGCCCGGTCCGTCGACATATGCAAGCGGCTGGTGTCGATCAAGAGCGTGCCGTTCAACGAATCTTGGCCTACCGACGACAGCGACTATCTGGCGCTCAAAGAAAGAAAGTCCGAAGCGGCCGTGTGCCTGCTCGACCGGATCGTCGATAACACGCCGATGCAGGACCCCCGGTCGGAACCCACCAAGGCCAATGGGTTCGTGGTGGGGGATCTGGCGTTGTTCCTGTTGAGCGATTTCAAGATCGTCCCGTTCGAGAGCGTGCTGCCGGGAGAGGTCAAAGCGCAGCTGCCTACGCGCGGAGTGCTGGCGTACTTCGCCTGGGTGCAGCAGCCTGGAAATCGCCAGCGGTTGCAGGCCGCGGCGAAAGAATGGGTCCGGATGCATCCGGCGCCGCGGCGTTGATCGGTGCGGATTGGAACTATGAAGAGATTCCTCACAGCGTTGATCCTGGTTTTTTGCACCGCCGCCGGCGCGCAAGACATCGACACCCTGGAACACGCATTGGCTAGCGAAATCGGCCGCATCGACCTTGTAACGGGCATCACCCGCGAGCAGGCCACCGCAATCGGCGAGCATTACGGCCGGCGGTATATCGTCGGCTGCGGTGCGATGTATCCGGCGGTCGATCGCGGCCAGAACTGGGAAGTCGCGGTCAGAACCGGGGTCGCGGGCGTGCTCGACCGGGATGCCATCGTGATCGGCAAACACACCGGCAAGACTTCGTGGAAACGAGGGCCTAGCGTCGAGCTGGCGGAGTTCGTCGGGTCCGGGGAGACGGCGCCGAGACCGATCAATGCGGCCGGCGCGGCGCCGCGGAGGTCGGCCGATGATTCGCCGAGGCTCCCGGTGAAGATTCAATTCGATGTGTTGCCGTCCGGCACGGTTGGGGATATCAGATTCAAGCAGTCTTCCCGGCGCCCGAAGTGCGACGCGGCCGCGCGGCACGTCGTGGAGGGATGGCGGTTCCCGCCTCGCGAACGCCCCATTACCTTGATTGCACGGATGCAGAACTGCGGCCGTTGAGCGGGTGCCGAACACCAAGCGGGAATCGCGTCCGAATCGCTTACCGTCGGCGACCGCGCTTCACGCGCCCGCGCTACCCGCTGCACCCAAGCCGTTCCATCCCTCCGGCCGCGGCGTCCAATCGTCCTGCCCCAACACCGCTTCGAGCAGGTGCTGCACGGGATAACCCAGATGCTCGCCCGCGGCCTGGCCGGCGTCGTCGCGGTGCGCGGCCATAACGAACGGAACGAAGGCGGCGTGGTCGCGCGCGGCCAGGCCGATCATTTTCTTGGCCAGATCGTAGGACAGCAGGTTGCCGTCGTCGGTGCGGTGGAAGGCGGCGCCTGACCAATATTCCTGGACACGGTCCGGGGTCCAGAACGCGGCATGTTTCTGGGCGATTTCCTTCGGCGTATAGAGCGACGCGCGCGGGTCGGCCAGGCGCGGGAACAGGCTGTGCTCGGTGTTCACAGCCATGCCTTCGTTGACCCAGGTCGGGATCGGCAGGTGCGAGAGCAAGGCGTGGGTGAGTTCGTGGGCGATGGTCGGGTGCATGGCGTCGGCGTCGCTTTCGCACAAGGCGAAATGGCCGTAGCCGGCGTTGACGAACATGCCCGCGGACATCGCGTATTCGCCGCCTTCGGGGTAGTAGTGGGCGATGTAGTCGTAGTACTCGTCGTCTTGCATGAACATCAAGCAGACGTGCTTGCCGCCGCCGACCGGATGGGCCAGCGGGCCGAGGTTGCGCACAATCCAGCGCCGCGCCGATTCGCAGAATTTCAGGAACGGTTGCGCGTCGGCCGGTTCCAGCGCGGTCAGCAGCAGGAAGCGCTCGGACGACAGCACGCGGTAATCCGGGCCCAGCGATTGGGCCAGCGCTTGCAGCCACTGCTCGGCCGCGGCGGTCCAGAACGCGTCGCGTTGCGGGTCGGTCCAGTCTTCGCGCTCGGCTTGGGCGATGCGTTCCCAGTCGGGGATCGGTTGGCGGGTTTGGTCCCACCAGTGCATCGCGATTTCCGGCACCGGTACCGGTACGGGCGCCGGGGTGTGGGGCGATTCGGCCGGAGCGGCTTTGAACAGGTTGCGCAAGCGATCGAGCATGGGTGCGGGAACCGGCGTGAGGTGGGAGGCAAGCTTGTGCGCGCAACCGCGCCATTCTGCGGGGCGAGGGATGCGACGCGCCAGCGTGTGCGCAAGCCTTGGCGCTCGGCTGCGGCGCTGCACAAACGCGGTTCCGCCGGCGATGCGGACACCGCCCATTGCTTGGCCGCCACGGCCGGCGTGAGGCCGGCGCACAAGCATCTTCGCAATCGTCGCAGTCTGAGCGAGGATGGACGCCTTGCCGTCATGGAGACCGCCTGTATGCCCTTGCCGCCCGGTGTGGTGTTGCGCCCGATCCAACCCCGCGACGATGCCGGACTGGCGGCGATCGCGCGGCAGGTGCAGGCCGAGTTCGGCGCGGGTTCGGCCGCCGATCCGGAGGTCGATGCGATGCAGCGCTTCTACAGCCGGCCGCGCAGCGCGTACTTCGTGGTCGAACGCGAAGGGCGTTTGGGCGGCGGCGCGGGCATCGCGCCGTTGTTGGGCGGCACCGACCGGATCTGCGATCTGCGCAAGTTCTATCTGCTGCCGGGGGTGCGCGGGATCGGTCTGGGGCAGGCGCTGCTGGATCAGTGCCTGCTCAGCGCGCGCGGGTTCGGCTATGGGCAGTGCTATGTCGAGGTGCTGGACCGGATGAGCGAGGCGCAGCGGTTGCTGGAGGCGAACAGTTTTCAGCTGTTGCAGGCACCGATGGGGTACGGGGAGATACGGGGGAGCAATACCTGGTATTTGCGGTCGCTTTGAGGGGTGTGGGGTTGTTGGGGTGACCTCGGGGCTTGCGGTGGCGCTGAAAGTCGCTGGATTCCCGCGTTCGCGGGAATGACGGAGTGAAAGAGGCGCGGGTTCGTAGGCCAGGTCGCCACTAGCCTCACCCGCCGTCATTCCCGCGAACGCGGGAATCCAGTGACTTTTAGCGCGTAGCGGCATGGGGCGGCGTGCCCTCATCCGACCCTTCGGGGCACCTTCTCAGCTTTGCACTCCCTTCGGTCGCCGCAAGCGGGAGAAGGGAATTAAGGGGTATAGCGGCACCGGTCACAGCCCCCGCCCCCGGCCTGAACGGCCAGGCAGCCGCTCGCCCGGCCCGGTCCTTTAGAATGGCGGTCTTTCTGCCTTCAGGACCGCCCATGCAACTCGACAACGTCCGCGCCGTCATCACCGGCGGCGTCTCCGGCCTCGGTTTGGCCGTGGCCCAGCATCTGGTCGCCCGCGGCGGCAAGGTCGCGCTGTTCGACGTCAACGACGACAAGGGCGCCCAGGCCGTGGCCGAGCTCGGCGCGGACAAGGCGCGCTATTTCAAGACCGACGTGACCAACGAGGCCGGCGTGGCCGAGAACCTGGCCGCAGCCCAGGAGTTTCTGGGCGGGCTCAATGCGGCGATCAACTGCGCCGGCATCCTCGGCGCGGGCCGGGTCCTGGGCAAGGACGCGCCGATGGCGCTGTCGCAGTTCCAGACCACGGTGATGGTCAATCTGGTCGGCAGCTTCAACGTCGCCAAGGCCGCGGCCAATCTGATGCAGCACAATGCGGCCGGCGACGACGGCGAGCGCGGGGTGATCGTCAACACCGCTTCGGTGGCCGCGTATGAGGGCCAGATCGGTCAGGCCGCGTATTCGGCGTCCAAGGGCGGCGTGGTCGCGATGACCCTGCCGATGGCACGCGAACTCTCGCGCTTCGGCATCCGGGTGATGACGGTGGCGCCGGGCATTTTCTGGACGCCGATGGTCGACGGCATGCCCGAGTCGGTGCAGCAGTCGCTGAGCGCTTCGATCCCCTTCCCTTCGCGCCTGGGCCGTCCGGAAGAATTCGCCGATCTGGTCGCGTATATCCTGGGCAATCGCTATTTGAACGGCGAGACGATCCGTCTGGACGGCGCTACCCGGTTGGCGCCGAAGTAAGCCAACGATCGGCCCTGCGCGGCCGTCGCCGCTTCCGCTATTTTCCATCCCTCATTTCCGGTCCCAAAGAACATGAAAGCCTACGACGTCAAAAAAGGTAACGTCATCGAACACAACGGCACCGTGTACCAGGTGCGCGATATCGAACGCAGCTCGCCGCAAGGCCGCGGCGGCAACGTCAAGTTCCGTTTCACCATGTACTCGGTGCCGGGCGCGACCAAGTTCGATCTGAGCGTGGGCGGCGACGATGAGCTCAAGGAAGTCGAGCTGAGCCGTCGTCAGGCCACCTACTCGTACAAGGACGGCGACGCGTTCGTGTTCCTCGACGATGAGGACTACACGCCCTACACCCTGGACGCGGACATGGTCGGCGACGCCGCCGGTTACATCGTCGACGACCTGTCGGGCTGCTATGTGCAGATCATCGACGAGCAGCCGGTGGCGTTGCAGTTGCCCGCCAGCGTGACCCTGGAAGTGATCGAAACCCCGCCGGAACTCAAGGGCGGCACCGCCACCAAGCGTCCGAAGCCGGCCAAGCTGTCGACCGGCATCGAGATCATGGTGCCCGAGTACATCGGCACCGGCGAACGCGTGCTGGTCAACACCGCCACCGGCGAATTCGCCGGCCGCGCGGACTGAAGTCATCGCGCCCGGGCCTGTCGCGGCCCGGGCTCGCCCGACTCGACGCGTCCTTCGCGCGAGCCCGCGTAGGCTGCCTGCCTTCAAACGCCGATCCGCACGCGGATCGGCGTGTTTGCGAAGGAGCCTGTATGAACCAAGAAACCTACCGATTCGTCCCCGCCAGCGGCGCGGACTTGCCGCGGCTGATGCCGGTGTTGCGCGATTTCTACCAAGTCGAACACCTGCCCTGGAACGAACCCGCGTTGTCGCGCGCCCTGAGCGCCTTGATCGAAGACCCGTCCGCCGGCCGTTTGCGGCTGATCGTGCGCGACGGCGAGATCGCCGGTTACTTCGTGCTCGGGTTCTGCTTCAGCCTGGAATTCGGCGGGCGTTTCGGCCTGCTGGATGAGTTGTTCGTGCTGCCGGCGCATCGCGGCGGCGGTTTGGCCAAGCGCGCCTTGGCCGAAGTCGAAGCGCTGTGCCGGGAGGAAGGCCTGGATGCGCTGCGGCTGGAAGTGAACGACGACAACGCGCATGCCCGCGGCATTTACGAGCGCGCCGGGTATGTGGCGCATCCGCGGCGGTTGATGACCTTGTGGCTGCGCGATTGATCGAGCGAGAAACGCTCATGCCACGGCGATGCCGGGATTGCCCCTGTAGGAGCTGCGCAAGCTGCGACCGCGCCATGACAACGGCTTCGACAGTTTCGTAGCAGCTGAAGTTTCGCGGTCGCGGCTCGCGCCGCTCCTACAGGTAGGCCATGCGGCTGCGACTATTTCGAAAGTTTCGACGCGGCCGAAGTTTCGTATGCGCACGCCGAGACCGCATTCACACTAAATAACTTGCGAAATCGGCCGTCGGCTACGCGAAATCGTGACTGACGGCGCTCGCACGGCTTGCCATCTGGCTGCAATCTGCGTCGCGCACGCTTGACCGCTTCCCTCGCGGCAGGACGCTGCACCCGCCCAGCTTCGGAGCAAGGCCTTGGTTTCCTCGAATCGTCGCGACTTCCTTAAATTCGCCGGCGGCGCCGCCGCTCTCGGCTTGTTGCCGCCCTCGATCCGCACCGCCCTGGCCACACCGGCCGCGCGCGTCACCGGCACCATCCAGGACGTGCAGCACGTGGTGATCCTGATGCAGGAGAACCGCTCCTTCGATCATTACCTGGGCGCGCTGCGCGGCGTCCGCGGTTTCGACGATCCGCGCCCGATTCCGCTGCCCGGCGGCAAGACCGCGTTCGAGCAGCCCAAGTCGGCGAGCAATCCCAACAACGTGGTGCTGCCGTTCCATCTGGACACCGCCAACACCGCCGCGCACTGCCTGGCCGATATCGACCACAGCTGGAAAGGCGCGTACTCGCGCTGGAAGGACTACAACGCCTGGATCTCGATCAAGGGCCCGATGTGCATGGGCCACTTCACCCGCGAGGACATGCCGTTCTATTACGCGTTGGCCGACGCGTTCACCGTGTGCGACGCGTACTACTGCTCGCACCATGGCCCGACCAATCCCAATCGCATGCATCTGTTCACCGGCACCAGCGGCATGAGCGTGGGCGATCTGGGGCCGCAGGCGGTCAACAACGCCGACGACGGCAACTGGACCGGCGACATGTCGCGCGACAAGCCGACCTTCGTCGGCCACAAGTGGACCACTTACGCCGAGCGTTTGCAGAACGCCGGCATCGCCTGGCGGGTGTATCAGGAACACGACAACTACGGCGACAACTCGCTGGCCTACTTCGCCAACTTCCGCAAGTTGAACACCGCCTCGGAGCTGTACAAGCGCGGCCGCGCCATCGTGCCCGGTTCCAACGAAGCCAACGCCAAGACCTCGCGCGGCGAGCACCTGATCGCCGAGTTCGCCAAGGACGTGCGCGAAGGCACGTTGCCGGCGGTGTCGTGGATCGTGCCGTCCTACATCATGAGCGAGCACCCCGAAGCCACGCCGGCCTACGGCGAGTCGCTGACCGCGCGTTTGCTGGAAGCCCTGGTGGCCAATCCGGAGGTGTGGTCGAAGACGGTGTTCATCATCAACTACGACGAGAACGGCGGCTTCTTCGACCACGTGGCCGCGCCGCTGCCGGCGATCAACGCCGACCTGGGCAAGAGCACGGTCGACACCGCCACCGAGAACTACAACGGCATTCCGGTGGGTCTGGGCGTGCGCGTGCCGATGTTCGTGATCTCGCCGTGGAGCAAGGGCGGCTGGGTCAATTCGCAGGTGTTCGACCACACCTCGGTGCTGCGTTTCCTGGAAGCGCGCTTCGGTATCGCCGAACCCAACATCAGCGCGTGGCGCCGCACCGTCGCTGGCGATCTCAGCACCGCGTTCGATTTCGCCAACCCCAACGCGGCCTGGCCTGCGCTGCCGGACACCGACGACGCGATGGCCAACGCCGACGCCAGCTGCAAACTGGCCGCGCCGAAACCGCCGGCGCAGCAGCGCATGCCGCGCCAGGAACGCGGCTTGCGCCTGGCCCGCGCGCTGCCGTACGAGTTGCGCGTGGACGGCCGTATCGAAGCCTCCAGCGGCCGCTATTGGCTGGACTTCGGCAACGACGGCGTCGCCGGCGCTTGCTACAACGTGTACGCGGGCAACCGCACGGACGGCCCGTGGTATTACACGCTCGACGCCAGCACCACCTTGTCCGATTACTGGAGCGCGCGCAGCTACACCAACGGCATCTACGATTTGTCGGCCTATGGCCCCAACGGCTTCCTGCGGGTGTTCCGCGGCGATTTGAACAAGGCCCTGGCCGCCAACGGCGCCAATCCGGAAGTCAGCGTGCGCCACGATGCGCTTGGCGAGCGGCTGACCCTGCGCCTGGTCAACACCGGCAAGGCCGCGTGCCGCCTGACCCTCAAGCCGAACCGCTACAGCACCGCGGCGGCGAAGTCTTTCGATCTGGCCCCGGGCGCCAGCGCCAGCGCGCAGTGGCCGCTGACCGGCAGCCGCCACTGGTACGACTTCAGCATCACCAGCAGCACCGACAGCGGCTATCTGCGCCGCTTCGCCGGGCATGCCGAGAACGGTGGCGACAGCGTCAGCGACCCGGCAATCGGTATCTGAAGCACAGCGGCGTAGGAGCCGTTCGCCGAGAAGGCGAACGGCTCATTCCTGCGTTTGGGCCGCGATGCCGGCCGGGAAAATCCGCATCGATCTTTCGGCATGCGCAAGCGCGTCGGGATGCACAACCGTTACCGCACGAACGGTCGAGTGCGGGCGCCCCGGGTTTGCTACGGTAGTGCCCGGTCCCACCCGAGGCGTTCCGATGACCGACTCCGACCGCGCCAACAACCGCCGCACCGTCGCGGCCTACGAGGGTTACGCCCGCCGCTACGCCGAGGTGGTGTCGTCGACGCCCTCGCCCGGCGAAGCCGAGGGTTTACGGCGTCTGGCCGCGGCCATCGCGCCCGCCGGCCAGGTGTTGGACATCGGCTCGGGACCGGGCTGGGAAGCGGACTTTCTGGAAACCCTGGGCGTGCGGGTTCGCCGCACCGACGTCACTGCCGCGTTCCGCGACTTTCAGATCGAACGCGGCAAGACCGTATATGCGTTCGATGTGCTCGCCGACGAAATCGACCGGCGTTACGACGGCATCCTGATGTTGTACGTGCTGCAGCACTTCGAACGCGAGCAAGTCGACGGCGTGCTGCGCAAGCTGGCGTCGGCATTGCTCGCCGATGGCGCGTTGCTGATGTCGCATTCGGTGGGCGAAGGCGAAATCTGGCAAGGCTCGGACGCGGACTATCGGGTCGTGCGTTGGACGGTCGAGGCGTTCGACCAACGCTTGGCGCAGGCGGGATTGACGCCGGAATGGCAGGACGTGTTCGACGGCGACGAAGGACGCTGGCGGCGTTTGCTCGCGCGCAAGCGCGGCTGATCGGCGGCGATAACGCCGGCGTTACTTCGCCGCGCGCGGCGGTTTCAACCAGCGCCGCAACTGCGCGTACACCCGCGCATCGCCGAGCAAGTCCAGATGGTGCAGGCCGTAGCCCAGCCATTGCCGCGATTTGGGAATACGCAGATCGAACGCGGGATCGCGGTGATAACCCAGCGCGCTGGCGACCGGCACCAGGCCGTCGCCCGAAGGCGGATCGTCGCGGCGCTGGTCGCCCGAATCGCGCGCGGCGTGCTTGTCGGTGGACACCGCGATCGCGTAACTGCGCACGCCCTGCGGCAGCGGCACCGGCGTGCGGGTGTCGGCGCGCGCGTCGGCGGCGCTGCGCTTGCGGTCGGCGTGCGCGCGCCAGTCCGAATCGAGCAGATTGCCGTGGCGCAAATCCTGGATGCCGGCGCTGCGGATCTTGCCCAACCGCGCGAACGGCGCGGTGTACGGGCTCAGCTGGATCACCGTATCGAACCAACTGCCGGCGCGTTCAAGCGGCGCGCCCTGATGCGGGGTGCCGAGAAACACCAGACTGTCGAGCTTGTCGATCCAACCCTGCCCCGCTTGCGCCGCGGCGTGGCAGGCGCTGCGCGCGACCAGGCCGCCCATGCTGTGGCAGACGATGGCCAGGCGCTCCACCGGCACCGGCCAATCGCGCAGCAAGCGTTCCAGGCGCGCGGAAAAATCGCGGCCGTTGAGCGAAATGTGGCGGCCGCTGTTGTAGCGCAGATAGATCGGCGTCCAGCCCTCATCGCGCGCCAGCTCGGCGCCGTAATCGTGTTCGTTCCAGCGCCACTGCCGGTCGTTCATGCACAGGCCGTGGACCAGCACCACCACTTTGCCGCCGGCCTGCGGCAGCGCCGCGCTCAGCGCCTTGCGGCCCGACGGCAACGGCCGGCCGCCGCTGCACAGGCGCATGTCGATGGCCAGCGGGTTGGCGGTTGCGTCCAGGTGATCGCCGAGCACACCGTTGAGCGCGCTGATCGCGGCTTCGCGTTGCGGCAGCGAATCGATCCGGTCGAGCCAGGGCGCGAGCTGAGCGAAGCCCAGATCGAGCGCGCCGCCGACCAGCCGGGTGATGCCGCGCACCCCGCGATACACCTGCCCGGTCAGGCCGCGGGTGGGGTCGTACACCGGCGCGCCGAGCGGACCGGGCAAGGCGGCAATGGTGGCGTGGACCGATTCGACCAGATCGGTGACGCCGGTGATGGCGTCGATGGTGAGGCGGCCGATGCCGCGCAGGTCGCTGCCGTAACTGGTGGCGCTCGGGTCCGGGCGTTTGACGGGCATGCGTTGGCGCGGGCGGATTGGGGGATCAGCGTAGCGCAGTTGCTCGCGGGGCGCAGGGCATCGCCGCGGCTTCGATGCGTTCGCGGCCACCGCGGTTTCGCGCCCTCGGACCGGGGCAGAACGCTGCGGGGTTAGCGCGGCAGCAACGCGCGCAGAAAACACACGACATTCGCGATTGCCAGGCTGGTAAGCAGAATCGCCGAGAATCCGGCAGCGAACACCAAGAGCCAAGCCCAAAGCGGCACCGGCGCGCCGAGCGCACTCTCGGCGGCGCGCAGCGTTTGCACCGCGACGAAACCGCCGCCGCCCCACCCGCACAGACTGATCGCAATGGAGACAATGAAGGAATGGTGCAACCTGCGCTTGCAGCCCGCGCATTCGCTGTAGGGTCCCGAGCGCTTGAACAGGTCGATCGCCTGCACCCGCACCCGAGCGCCGCAGTCCGGACATTCGCGCGAGTACATCGCTCAGCCCGCCCGCGCCAACCACTTGCGCGCCATTCGCCGCATCGAATCGTCGCTGTCGGGGTCGTCGAGCACTTCGGCGATGTCGCGCCAAGCCAGATCCAGCGATTCCTCGCTGACCACGTACTCCTCGCTGTCGCCGGCCCGGACGACATAGCGCAGGTCGTAGTGCCAATGGCCCGGGACATCGCGGCGCTCGGGAATCCAGTGCCGGTCGATGTCGAACAGTTCCGGCTCCACGCTCAGCCCGGTGAGACCGGACTCTTCCTCGGCCTCCTTGAGCGCCACCTGGGCCAGATCGCGGTCGCCGTCGGCGTGGCCGCCCAGTTGCAGCCAGCGGCCGAGCTTGCGGTGATGGGTCAGCAGGATCCGCTCGCCGGCGCGGTCGACCAACCAGACGCCGCCGGTGAAATGGCCGGCGAGACGGTCGCGAAGAAACGGATCGAAGGCCTGAATCTGCGCATGCTGCACTGCGTCATCGCCCGTCGCGCAGACCGGCGCGGCGCCCTCATCGGCCTGCAGAGCCTCATCCAGCAAGGCTAGAAACGGCTGCGTATGTTCGGCTTCTTCCGGCCAACGTCGCGCATATTCGATCAGATTGGAACGAAGTGCGCCGATGGCGCCGGAATCTTTCGCGGACATGCGCTGTGGGGTGAGCGGTTCGTGGTACGGACCGTGATTATGGCCGCAACTACCGTGACTGTGGCCGCTTGCTGCTCATTTACACCCTGGGTTAAGGTGGCCCGCCGCCCCGCTCCGGGGTGGTCATCGTCGTCGTCAGAACGGCGAGCACGTGGATCACTTCTTACGAGAGAGAGGGGAGTTCGATGTCGAGAGGCCTGTTCATCACCAAGCCGGTAGCGCCGGCCGGCCATGTGGATGCCGGCGAGCCCGTTGAAGGCAGCCTGCAAGGCGAGGCGACGCTGAAACGGTCTCTGACCGCGACTCAATTGGTGATGCTGGGCATCGGCGCCGTCATCGGCGCCGGCATCTTCGTCCTCTCCGGCCACGCCGCGGCCGAACACGCGGGCCCGGCGATCGTGCTGAGCTTCGTGCTCGCCGGCGTCGCCTGCGCCTTCGCCGGTCTGTGCTACGCCGAGTTCTCGGCGATGCTGCCGGTATCGGGCAGCGCCTACTCCTATTCCTACGCCACCCTCGGCGAATTCGTCGCCTGGTTCATCGGCTGGAATCTGGTGCTGGAATATTTGTTCGCCGCCTCGACCGTGGCGGTGGGCTGGTCGGGTTACCTCAACAGTCTGTTGACCACCTTCGGCCTCGGCTTGCCGGCCTCGCTGTCGGCGGCGCCGCTCAACGTGGTCGACGGCAGCATCGTCTACACCGGCGGCTTCATCAATCTGCCGGCGGTGGCGATCGTCGCCGCGCTCAGCGGCCTGTGCTACGTCGGCATCACCCAGTCGGCCTTCATCAACACGATCATCGTCGCGATCAAGGTCATCGTGATCACCCTGTTCGTGGCCTTCGCGACCAAGTACATCAACCCGGACAACTGGGTGCCGTTCATTCCGGAAAACGAAGGCCCGGGCCGCTACGGCATCGACGGCATCATCCGCGGCGCCTCGGTGGTGTTCTTCGCCTACATCGGCTTCGACGCGGTCTCCACCGCCGCCGGCGAGGCCAAGAATCCGCAGCGCGACATGCCCATCGGCATCCTCGGCTCGCTGGTCATCTGCACCATCATCTACATCATCGTGTCGGGCATCCTCACCGGCCTGCTGCCGTACCACATGCTCAGCACGCCCAAGCCGGTGGCGACGGCGCTTGAAGCCTATCCGGCGCTGATCTGGCTCAAGCACATCGTCGAGATCGGCGCCATCGCCGGCCTGAGCTCGGTGATCCTGGTGATGCTGATGGGCCAGCCGCGCATCTTCTACTCGATGGCCAAAGACGGTCTGCTGCCGCAGTTCTTCGCCAAGGTCCATCCCAAGTTCCAGACCCCCTACGTAGGCACGATCATCGTCGGCGTGTTCGCCTGCATCCTGGCCGGCCTGCTGCCGATCGGTCTGCTCGGCGAACTGGTGTCGATGGGCACCCTGCTCGCCTTCGCCACCGTCTGCATCGGCGTGCTGGTGCTGCGCTCGACCCGTCCGGACCTCAAGCGTCCGTTCCGCGTGCCGCTGGCGGTGGTGATCTGCCCGGTCGGCGCGGCGATCTGTCTGTACCTGTTCTGGCAGCCCTTCGCCGAGCATTGGCCGCTGATGACCGGCTGGACCGCGATCGGCATGCTGATCTACTTCGGCTACGGCTACCGCAACAGCAAGCTGCGCAAGGCGGCAAGCGGTAAGGCCTGAGCGTAACGAAACCCTGAAGGCCGGCGGACTCCGCCGGCCTTTTTCCTTTTCATACGGCAACGTTTTCCACCACCGCGACCGTCCCGGAATTCGAGCGCGCACCTTGAAGCCGTCATTCCCGCGAAGGCGGGAATCCAGAGACTTCAGCGTCATGCCTCGATGAAGCCCTGGATTCCCGCCTTCGCGGGAATGACGGGATGAACCCTCCGATACGAGCGGGCACGGCAACACCAGGAAGAACCACCATGCTGGAACAACTTCGGGCGACCAAACACCCGCACGCCGCCCACACCGATGCCGAAGGACTCAGCCTGCACCGCACGCTCGGCCCGTGGGGCCTGACCGCGCTGGGGATCGGCGCGGTGATCGGCGGCGGCATCTTCGTCATCACCGGCAAGGCCGCGGCCGAGCACGCCGGCCCGGCGATCATGCTGTCCTTCATTCTGGCGGCGATCTGTTGCACCTTCTGCGCGCTGGCCTATGCCGAGTTCGCGGCGATGGTGCCGGTGTCCGGCAGCGCCTACACCTACACCTACGCCACCCTGGGCGAAATGTCGGCGTGGTTCATCGGCTGGATGCTGATATTGGAATACGGCGTCTCCGCTTCGGCGGTGGCGGTGAGTTGGACCGGGTATTTCCTGAGCTTATTGCAGCACTTCGACATCACCCTGCCGGCGGCGCTGGTGCAGGCGCCGCTGGACGCCAAGCTGCGTCCCACCGGCGCGATCGCCAACGTCCCCGCCGCGTCGATCGTGCTGCTGCTGACCTGGCTGTGCTACGTCGGCATCAGCAAATCCTCGGCCATGAACATGGCGATGGTGGTGCTCAAGTCCGGCCTGATCGTGCTGGTGATCGTGGTCGGCTGGAAATACGTCAATCCCGAGCTGTGGACCCCGTTCATTCCCGAATCGCAGGGGCACGGCAAGTACGGCTGGGAAGGCGTGCTGCGCGGCGCGTCGATGGTGTTCTTCGCCTACATCGGTTTCGAGGCGGTGTCGGTGGCGGCGCAGGAATCGCACAAGCCGCAGCGCGACATGCCGATCGGCATGATGGCCTCGCTGGCGATCTGCACCGTGCTCTACATCGGCATGGCCGCGGTGATGACCGGGCTGGCGCCGTACAACACCCTGGGCACCGACGAGCCGGTGGTCACCGCGATCGCCGCGCACCCGGGCCTGACCTGGCTGCGCGTGGTGGTCGAGGTCGGCGCGCTGGTGGGTCTGTCGTCGGTGGTGCTGGTGATGATCATCGGCCAGCCGCGCATCTTCATGATCATGGCGCGCGACGGCCTGCTGCCGCCGGTGTTCACCAAGATCCACCCCAAGTACCGCACCCCGCACATCAACACGGTCATCACCGGCATCGGCATCGCCCTGCTGGCGGCGCTGTTCCCGCTCGACATCCTCGGCGACATGACCTCGATGGGCACCCTGATCGCCTTCGCCGCGGTCTGCCTGGGCGTGCTGATCCTGCGCCGGACCCAGCCGGACCTGCCGCGGCCGTTCCGGATCCCCTTCGCCTGGCCGATCTGCATCGCCGGCATCCTCAGCTGCCTGGTGCTGCTGTCGACCATGACCGCGCACAACTGGATGCTGATGGCGGTGTGGACGGGGGTCGGCTTCGCGATCTATTTCGCCTACGGCTTCCGCCACAGCAAGATCGGCAAGGGCGCCTCCGGCGGCTGAGCGCGCCCGACGGCGGTGGCGGGCGCGCCGGCGGTGCGCCCGCGGCCGGTTCCCGGCCCGGCCGGCGGCCGGCCTTCATGCCCGGCGCGCCTTTTCACATAACGCTGCGTTGCCGCAAAAACGCGGCAACGGCCACATCCCGGCGCTAAACTGGTGGCATGAACAGCGCCCTGCCCTACGACCCGCAACGCCTGGCGCACTGCGCCGGCGAAATCATCGTCAACGTGCGCGAGCTTTCCCAGCGCGGCTGGACCCCAGCGACCAGCAGCAATTTCTCGCGCCGGATCGACGCCCAGAACATCGCCATCACCGTCTCCGGCCGCGACAAGGGCCGGCTGACCGAGGCCGACATCATGGTCGTGGACCTGGACGGCCAGCCGGTCGCGACCAGCCACCGTCCCTCGGCCGAGACCTTGCTGCACACCCAGCTGTACAAGCGCTACCCGGAGATCGGCTGCGTCCTGCACACCCACTCGCAGACCCAGACCGTGGCCTCGCGCCTGTTCGCCGGCCAAGGCCATGTGCACCTGGAAGGCTACGAGCTGCTGAAGGCGTTCGCCGGCACCACCACCCACGACACCGAACTGGACCTGCCGGTCTACCCCAACACCCAGGACATGCCGACCCTGGCCGCGCAGGTCGACGCCACCCTGGACCAGCAAGCCATGTGGGGCTACCTGATCGACGGCCACGGCCTGTACGCCTGGGGCCGCGACATGCCCGAAGCGCGACGCCACCTGGAGGCGTTCGAGTTCCTGCTGGGATGCGAACTCGAACTTCGGAGGCTGCAACGATGAGCCGTCTGCGTATTTTTTCCGAGGACCAGCCCGACACGCCGGCGCTGAGCACTTCCGACCAAGCCGAAATCGCCCGCGAACTGGCCAAGATCGGGGTCGGCTTCGAGCAGTGGCGCGCGGCCCAGCCGGTCAAGCCCGGCGACACGCCGGACGCGATCATGGCCGCCTACCGCGCCGACATCGACCGCATCGTCGCCGAGCGCGGGTTCAAGACCGTCGACGTGGTCAGCATCGCTCCGGACAACCCGCAGCGCGAAGCCATGCGCGGCAAGTTCCTGGATGAGCATTACCACAAGGAAGACGAAGTGCGGTTCTTCGTCGCCGGGTCGGGCTTGTTCACGCTGCATGTCGAGCCGAATGTGTATGAGATCAAATGCGAGACCGGCGATTTGATCTCGGTGCCGGACAGCACGCTGCATTGGTTCGATATGGGGCCGGAGCCGAGTTTTGTCGCGATCCGGTTTTTTACCGAGCCGGATGGGTGGGTGGGGCATTTCACCGGGAGCGATTTGGCTCAGCAGTTTCCTCGGTATGAGAAGGGCCAGGCGGCCTGACTGAAAGGTCAAGAGCAAATCCCCCCTGCCCCCCTTTTTCAAAGGGGGGAACGGCAAAGGCGGATTCGAAGGGCGGCTTCTGCCGACGCCCCCTGCAAATAACGCCCCCTTTGCAAAAGGGGGCTGGCGCCCTGCAAAGCACGAAGTCTGATCACCCTTAAGGCGCCGGGGGATTCGCTCTTCCCCGCCCGTTTTTGCACCCCACGCCCAACGCGGCGACAATCCCCTCCTTTCCCGCAACACCGGCCTCCCCCATGCCCATCCGCGCCATCCTCACCGACATCGAAGGCACCACCAGCTCGATCTCCTTCGTCAAAGACGTGCTGTTCCCGTACGCGCGCCGCGCGCTGCCGGGCTTCGTCGCCACCCGCGGCCGCGAGCCGGCGGTGCGCAAATGGCTGGACACGGTGGCGTTGGAGAACGGCGGCGCCTGCCAGGATTCGGTGATCGTGGAAGTGCTGCAGGGCTGGATCGACGAAGACCGCAAGCACACCGCGCTCAAGGCGCTGCAGGGCATGATCTGGGCCGACGGCTACAAGAGCGCGGATTTCACCTCGCACATGTACCCCGACGCGGCGCCGGCGCTGCGCCAGTGGAAGGATCAGGGGCTGCGGCTGTACGTGTATTCCTCCGGCAGCGTGCCGGCGCAGCGTTTGCTGTTCGGACACAGCGACGCCGGCGATCTGACCGAGCTGTTTTCCGGCTGGTTCGATACCGAAGTCGGCGGCAAGCGCGAAGCGGCGAGCTATGCGCGGATCGTCGAGGCGATCGGCTTGCCGGCGGAGGAGATTCTGTTCCTGTCCGACGTGGTCGAAGAACTCGATGCCGCGCGCGAGGCCGGCTTGGAGACGGTGCTGCTGGACCGGCTTGAGGATTATCCGAAGCCGCGCGAAGGCGAAGCCACCCACGATCATCCGCGCGCGACTTCGTTCGATCAGATCGAGGTTTGACGGCTGCGTCGGCATCGGCGAACGGGCCGATGCTTGAGCGGGACCTGTTT
>NZ_JBAMDI010000108.1:0-38423 GCF_036961695.1 Pseudomonas sp. CGJS7
TGGCCAATCTCCACCCGCCGTTCACCGTTGCCGGCGCTACCGTATTCGCGGGTAAACCCGCTCCTACCACACTGATCGGTGGTGGCCACACGTCAGGGGTTGGACACAGGCCGTCGTGTAGGAGCGGGTTCACCCGCGAAGAGGCCGGGCCTGCTGGCCAATCTCCACCCGCCGTTCACCGTTGCCGCCACCACCGCATTCGCGGGTAAACCCGCTCCTACAAGGCTCGCGTGGCGGCCGGAAGTTCGTTCATCCAACCGCAAATTCAACTGTTCCAGTGCACTGCCGATGAAGTGAGGGCACAATGCCATTATTGATCTGCCGGGTTGGAGATTACCCTTGTTTCGTCTTAACGCTGTTCGCGCAAGCCACTTCCTGCCGTCGCTGTTCTTGTTGCTGGCAGGGCTCGCCGCAGCCTATGTGAGAGACCTCAGCGTCTTTTTCACATCGCTGTTCAATGTCCTGCCTACCTTGGTTCTGCTGCTGGGTGGCACCTACTGCGCGGTTTACCGCCGTCAGCGTGAGCTGTTCCTGATGCTGACGGTGTACATCGCCTACTTTCTGCTCGATACCCAGACCGACTTCTACCGTGACCATGGCCGCGTGCGTGAGGACGCCGCGGTGATCTTCCACCTTGTCTGCCTGTTGCTGCCGGCGCTGTTCGGGCTGTATGGCGCCTGGCAGGAGCGTACGCACCTGCTGCAGGACCTGGTCGCCCGCGGTGCGGTGCTGTTTGCCGTGGGCAGTGTGGCGGTGGCCCTCCAGCAAAGCTACCCCGAGGCGTTGCTGACCTGGTTGGCGGAGATCCGCTGGCCGGCTTTGCATGGCCACTGGATGAGCCTGATCCAGATGGTCTACCCGCTGTTCCTGGGTGTGTTCATTCTGCTGGTGGTGCAGTACCTGCGTGCACCCCGGCCGCTGCACGCCGCGCAGTTGATCGGTCTGCTGGGGATTTTCTGGATGCTGCCGCAAACCTTCATCCTGCCGTTTACCTTGAACATCATGTGCAGCCAGGTGATGTTGATGATCGCCGCAGCCGTCGCGCACGAGGCTTATCAGATGGCCTTCCGTGACGAGCTGACTGGCCTGCCGGGGCGCCGTGCGCTGAACGAGCGCATGCAGCGCCTGGGGCGTAACTATGTGATCGCCATGACCGATGTCGACCACTTCAAGAAATTCAACGACACCCACGGCCACGATGTCGGGGACCAGGTGCTGCGGTTGGTCGCCAGCCGCTTGTCCAAGGTCACCGGCGGTGGCCGTGCCTACCGTTATGGCGGGGAGGAGTTCGCCCTGGTGTTCGCCGGCAAGACCGCCGCGGAATGCGTACCGCATGTGGAAGCCGTGCGTGAAGTGATCGCCAATTACGTGATGCACCTGCGCGATCAGCACAACCGCCCGCAGGACGATACCGCCGGGCGCCAGCGCCGGGCTGGCAGCGCCGGCGGCACGGTCTCGGTCACCATCAGTATCGGCGTGGCCGAGCGCCAGGCCGATCATCGCAACCCCGAGGCGGTGCTGAAATCCGCCGACCAGGCGCTGTACAGTGCCAAAGGCGCGGGGCGCAATTGTGTCATGGTGCATGGGCGACAATCGCCGCGTGGGGCAGTGCGTACGGCGTGACCAAATGAGACTATTTAGTCGATTGATGACCCTATGTCTCGCAAAAGTTGTTCGGTTACACTGCCAGTAACCCCAGTGTCGCGGTTCCCCGAGACCGCCCCGACCCGACTAGCGAGAGGTTGTCATGGCTGACTATAAAGCGCCGCTGCGCGACATGCGCTTCGTACTGAATGAAGTCTTCAACGTGGCCGAGCAGTGGACGCAGTTGCCCGGGCTGGCCGAGGTTGTCGATGCCGACACGGCCATGGCCGTGCTGGAAGAAGCCGGCAAGGTCACCGCCAGGACCATTGCGCCTCTCAGCCGCGCCGCCGACGAGGAGGGCTGCCACTGGGACAACGGCGCGGTACGCACCCCAGCCGGTTTCATCGAGGCCTACAACACCTACGCTGAAGGCGGCTGGGTGGGCGTGGGCGGCGACCCGCTGTTCGGTGGTATGGGTATGCCCAAGGCCATCTCGGCCCAGGTCGAGGAAATGGTCAACGCGTCCAGCCTGGCCTTCGGCCTGTACCCGATGCTGACCGCCGGCGCCTGCCTGTCGATCAACGCCCACGCCAGCGAGGCCTTGAAGGAAAAATACCTTCCGAACATGTATGCCGGCGTTTGGGCCGGCTCCATGTGCCTGACCGAGCCGCATGCCGGCACCGACCTGGGCATCATCCGCACCAAGGCCGAGCCCCAGGCTGACGGCAGCTACAAGGTCAGCGGCACCAAGATCTTCATCACCGGTGGTGAACACGACCTGACCGAGAACATCATCCATCTGGTGCTGGCCAAGTTGCCGGATGCACCGGCCGGGCCGAAAGGGATTTCGCTGTTCCTGGTGCCGAAGTTCCTGGTCAATGAAGACGGTAGCCTCGGCGCACGGAACCCGGCCACTTGCGGCTCGATCGAGCACAAAATGGGCATCCAGGCTTCGGCTACCTGTGTGATGAACTTCGACGAAGCTGTCGGCTACATCGTCGGTGAGCCGAACAAAGGCCTGGCGGCCATGTTCACCATGATGAACTACGAGCGCCTGGGCGTCGGCATTCAAGGCCTGGCGTCGGCCGAGCGCTCCTACCAGAACGCCGTGGAGTACGCCCGCGATCGCCTGCAAAGCCGTGCCCCGACCGGCCCACAAGCCAAGGACAAGGCGGCCGACCCGATCATCGTCCACCCGGACGTGCGTCGCATGCTTTTGACCATGAAGGCGCTGATCGAGGGTGGCCGCGCTTTCTCCACCTACGTGGCCATGCAACTGGACAGTGCCAAGTACAGCGAAGACGCCAGCGTGCGCAAACGCAGCGAAGAGCTGGTGGCACTGCTGACGCCGGTGGCCAAGGCCTTCCTCACCGACCTGGGCCTGGAGTGCGCAGTGCATGGCCAGCAGGTATTCGGCGGGCATGGTTACATTCGTGAGTGGGGGCAGGAGCAGTTGGTGCGCGATGTGCGCATTACCCAGATCTACGAGGGTACCAATGGCATCCAGGCCCTCGACCTGATGGGGCGTAAAGTGGTGGCCAGCGGCGGGGCATACTACAAGCTGTTCTCTGACGAGATTCGCCAGTTCATTACCGGTGCAGGCAGCGAACTGGACGAATTCGCCAAGCCACTGGGCGCTTCGCTCGACCAGCTCGACAGCTTGACCGAGTGGGTATTGCAGCAGGCCAAGGGCAACCCGAATGAAATTGGCGCGGCTTCGGTCGAGTACCTGCATGCCTTTGGCTATGTTGCCTATGGCTACATGTGGGCACTGATGGCGCGGGCGGCGCTGGCGGGCGAGGGGGATGCGCCATTCTATTCGGGCAAGCTGGGGACGGCGCGGTTCTACTTTGCGCGGTTGCTGCCACGGGTGGATTCGCTGGTGGCTTCGGTGAAGGCGGGGAGTGAGTCGCTGTACCTGCTGGAAGCCGAGCAGTTCTGATCGATTTTTGGGGCTGCTGCGCAGCCCAATCGCGACGCAAGGCCGCTCCCACAGGTATCGCCTAAGTTGGATAGGTGGAAGCGGCCCCAGCCATCGCATATCTGTGAATGAATCTCCTGTGTAAGCTTTTTCCTACACGACGTGGTGACTTTTCACCACTGTTCTAAGATTGGATCCACGGTTAATCTTTACCACATGGACGTTGCGCAGGAAGCGCAAAGGACAGATCAAGGACGACGACGAAGGACCACCTGCCAGGATGGCGGGGCGATACGGATGTCACAGGGAAACAGTCTGGAAAACCCCGCTTCGGCGGGGTTTTCTTTGCGTGCGTGTTTCAGGCCAGCACATCCAGCGGTGATGCTCCCATCAGGCGAGCGTCCGTCTCTTCCTCCAGCAACGTGCGCAGCAGCTCCACAGAGGCCTGCTGGCGCTGGGCATCGCGAAATACCAGGCCGACCTTCAACGGCACGCGCGGCTCGCTCAACGGCTTCCACAGCAGACCTTGATCATCTTCGGCGGCCTCCTTGGCACGCCCCGGCAGAATGGTCGCCAGCGCTGTGTGCGCGAGGCTATCGAGAATCCCTGCCATATTGTTCATCTCTGCCTGCACCTGCGGCCGTCGGCCCTGACTGGCCAGCTGCGCCTGCCAGATCTGACGGATCTGGAACTCCTCGCCCAGCATCAGCATGGGCAACTCGGCGGCTTGGCGGATGGACACCTTCTTGAAGTCCTTCAGCGGGTGGGTATCGGGTATGACCAGTTGCAGCTCGTCTTCGTACAGCAGCAGGCCATGCAGCCCTGGCTGGCGCGGCGGCAAATAGCTGATGCCGATGTCCAGGTTGCCGTTGAGCAGGCGCCGTTCGATCTCCAACCCCGACAACTCGTAAATCTGCACGACCAGGTGAGGTTGAGCCTTGCGCAGCCGTTCAAGCAGCTGCGGTATCAGGCTTGGGCGCACGGTCTGCAATACACCGATAGCCAGGGTGCGCAGCGACTGGCCCTTGAAGTTGCGCATGGCCTCGTGGGCCCGCTGCAGGCCGTCGAGCAACGGCAGGGCATGGTTGTACAAGGTGTGGGCAGCCAGGGTCGGCAGCAAGCGTTTGTTGCTGCGCTCGAACAGGCTCAGGTCGAGGCTGTGCTCCAACTGGCGGATCTGCTGGGAAAGCGCCGGCTGTGACAGCGACAGGCGTTCGGCGGCACGGCCTACGTGGCCTTCTTCGTACACCGCGACGAAATAACGCAGTTGGCGGAAATCCATAAGCAACACTTATCGAAAATGCTGGAAAAACGAAATGGTCGAAAACCCTGCTGAAGCCTAGTCTATCGCCGTATTCCAAAGTGTTACAGCGATGATTCGGTCGATTGTTACCCCGGATGAAAAACACTTTTGATAGGCAAGGCAAAATATCGAGTGCCGGCACCAAGACCGCACCGTGGCTGCCCTTTACCGTGATTGGTTGGAGCCCTGATGAACCTGTTCAACCTGCGCCGCTCGGCTCCTGCCGCCGTCGCCGAGCCCAAGCGTGCGCCGGTGATCGTGCCGCACGCGTCTGAGCTGTCGCCTGAGCGCCTGATGCCCGGCGCCGAACGTGCAGCGCAGGTATTCGTGCGTGGCCAGGGCTCGTGGTTGTGGGACAACGAAGGGCATGCCTACCTGGACTTCACTCAGGGCGGTGCGGTCAACAGCTTGGGCCACAGCCCCAGCGTGCTGGTCAAAGCGTTGGGCAACCAGGCTCAGGCCTTGATCAACCCGGGCTCGGGCTTCCACAACCGTGGCCTGCTGGGACTGGTCAACCGGCTGTGTCAGAGTACCGGCAGTGACCAGGCCTACCTGCTCAACAGCGGTGCCGAGGCCTGTGAAGGGGCGATCAAGCTGGCGCGCAAGTGGGGCCAGCTGCACCGCAATGGCGCCTATCACATCATTACTGCCAGCCAAGCCTGCCATGGCCGGAGCCTGGGCGCGCTGTCCGCGTCCGACCCGTTGCCGTGCAATCGCTGCGAACCTGGCCTGCCGGGTTTCAGCAAGGTGCCGTTCAATGACCTGGCGGCGCTGCACGCCGAGGTGGATTCACGCACCGTGGCAATCATGCTCGAGCCGATACAGGGCGAGGCGGGCGTTATTCCCGCTACTCAGGAATACCTCAAGGGCGTGGAAACGCTCTGCCGCGAACTGGGCATCCTGCTGATCCTTGATGAGGTGCAGACCGGTATTGGTCGCTGTGGTGCGCTGCTGGCCGAGGAGCTCTATGGCGTGCGTGCCGACATCATCACCTTGGGCAAGGGCCTGGGGGGCGGCGTGCCGCTGGCCGCCTTGTTGGCGAGGGGCAAGGCATGCTGCGCCGAGCCTGGTGAGCTGGAAGGCAGCCATCACGGCAACGCGCTGATGTGCGCCGCCGGCCTGGCGGTGCTGGACAGCGTGCTGGAACCTGGCTTTCTGGCCCAGGTCCAGGACAACGGTCGTCACCTGCGTGAAGGCCTGAGCCGCCTGACCGGGCGCTATGGTCAGGGTGAAGTGCGCGGTCACGGGCTGTTATGGGCCCTGCAACTGAAAGAAAACCTGGCCCGCGAACTGGTGGCCGCGGCCCTGCACGAAGGCCTGCTGCTCAACGCGCCGCAAGTGGATGTAGTGCGCTTTTCACCGGCGCTGACTGTGAGCAAAGGCAACATCGACGAAATGCTGCTGCGCCTGGCGCGCGCTTTCGCCCGCCTGCATGCCCAGCAGCAGGCCCGTCGCGAAATGCCGGCGTAGCGGCCTGGCAAAGAATTCAACGAACCGTCTGGCGTTCCTGCGCATCGCCCCTGGCCTGTTTCATTCGGCCCGGGGCGTTTTTTTTTGCCTGTGGAACCTCTACGGCCGGGAGCTAGTCTTTGATGTAACCCTTCAGGAGAGACTCGCATGGACTTTATTCGCATCATCATCGCCATTCTTCTGCCACCGCTGGGCGTGTTTCTGCAGGTGGGGTTTGGCGGGGCGTTCTGGCTGAATATTCTGCTGACCTTGCTGGGATACATTCCGGGGATCGTGCATGCGGTGTATATCATCGCCAAACGTTGATACAGGCAGAGATTGGCCCCTGCAGGAGCAGCGCAAGGTCGCTCCTGCTCGGGGCGCCTGGAACTACTGCGCCAACACCCGGCAATAGAACTTCCACTCTTCTTCCAAGGCATGCGCCAGGTTCTCGGCCTTGCGGAACCCGTGCCGTTCCTGCGCATAAAAATGCCCTTCAGCGTCGATCCCGTTGGCCTGTAGCGCCGTCAACATGGCGCGTGTCTGCTCCGGCACCACCACCGCATCCAGCTCACCCTGGAAGAAAATCACCGGCACCTTGATGCGCTGCGCATGCAGCAGCGGCGTGCGCTGGCGATAGCGTTCAGCGTCGCGCTGCGGGTCGCCGATCAGCCAGTCCAGGTAATCCCCTTCGAACTTGTGCGTGGCACGGCCCAGGGCTAGCGGGTCGCTGACCCCATAGAGGCTGGCGCCAGCGCGGAACACGTCATGGAACGCCAAGGCGCACAAGGTGGTGTAGCCACCGGCGCTACCACCGCGGATAAACGCCTTGTGCTTATCGACCAGGCCTTGAGCAGCCAGGTATTCGACCGCCGCGCAGGCATCGGCCACGTCACTTTCGCCCCAGCGCAGGTGCAGTGCCTGGCGGTATTCCCGACCATAGCCGGTGCTGCCCCGGTAGTTGAGGTCGGCCACGGCAAAGCCACGCTGGGTCCAGTACTGGATGCGCGGGTCGAGCACGGGATAGCAGGCTGAGGTTGGCCCGCCGTGGATGAACACCACCAGCGGTGCGGCGCCTTGCGGCTGCGCTGGCGGGTAGAAGAAACCATGGGCCTGCTCGCCGCCACTGCCGTAGTGGATCGGCTGCGGTAGGCTGATTTGCCCTGCTGGCAGTATTTCGGCGCCACCGGCCAGTACGCGTACTTCATGGTTGCCGCGGTCAATGGCAATGACTGCCGGTGGGCTGATGGGCGACGCGGCAATGGCATACAGGTGTTCGCTGTCCATGGCCAGGCTGCGAAAGCGTGTGTAGGCACTGGCGAAACGCTCCATACGGCCATCTTCACCACGCAGCCCCAATTGCCCGAAGCCGTCTTCGAACCAGTTGGCCAGGTAGCTTTGCGGGCCCAGTGCCAGCCAGGTACAGGTGCCCAATTGCCAAGGCGCAGCAGCATGGTCTGCCGGTGCGGCAGGTAACGCCTGCCATTGGCCATCGACCTCACCCCAGGGTTGCCAGAAGCCATTGCGGTCGGACAGGCAGTAGAGCCGACCTTCGGCATCGAAGCGTGGTTGTTGCAGCGATTCTTCGGCGGCGGCTACACATTGCGCCGGTCCCCAGTGGCCGCTGGCATCGCGCACGCGGCACATCAACCGGGTGACGGTCCAGGGCTGCGCCGGGCGGTCCCATTCGATCCACGCCAGGCGCTGGCCATCGGCACTGACGGCAGGCGAGGCGTAGAAGTCCGCGCCCTCGGCGAGCACCTCGCGGCTGCTGTCACCCAAAGCGACCAGGCGGTGCTCTACCTGCTCGGCATGGCGCTCTTCGACGGCCAGCACGTGGCCGTCGTGCCACTGCACATCGCCATAGCGGCAGCGGGCATCCTGGGTCAGTGCACGTGGTAACAGATCGTCCAGCGGCTGGGTGTAGACCTGCTGATCCTTTTCGTTGACGAACACCAGCCCGTCGCCACCCAGGCAGAAGCTGCCGCCGCCGTACTCATAGACCCGGCTGCGTACGCTGAAGCCGTCCGGGGTCAGGCAGCGGGCCTGGTAGTGCAGCCAGTGCCAGATACGGCACGCTCCATCGGCCGGGCGGAATTCGTTCCAGAACAGCCCGTCGGCACTGACCTTGAGTTCGGCGAAGTCGGTGCCGGCGGCAACCGCCTGGGCCGCGCTGAATTCAGCCGCGGGCGATGACACGGGAGTTTCGATCATTGCGGAAGGTCATCTGTTCGATCGCGAGCTGGGCGGTTTCTGCCTCCTCGCGGGCCTTGAGGATGATGCCGTGCTCGGTCGACTTGGCGCACACCGGGTCGGCGTTGCTGGCATCGCCGGTCAGCATGAAGGCCTGGCAGCGACAGCCGCCGAAGTCCTTTTCTTTCTCGTCGCAGGAGCGGCACGGTTCGCGCATCCACTCATAGCCACGGAAGCGGTTGAAACCGAACGATTCATACCAGATATGGTGCAAGTCGTGGTCGCGTACATTCGGAAACTGCACCGGCAGCTGGCGGGCGCCGTGGCAGGGCAATGCGGTACCGTCCGGGGTGATGGTGAGGAACAGGTTGCCCCAGCCGTTCATGCAGGCCTTGGGGCGCTCTTCGTAGTAGTCAGGGGTAACGAAAATAAGCTTGCACGGGTTGCCCTCGGCCTTGAGCTTGTCCCGGTATTCGTTGGTGATACGTTCGGCCCGCTCGAGCTGCGCGCGGGTTGGCAGCAGCCCCAGGCGGTTGAGGTGCGCCCAGCCATAGAACTGGCAAGTGGCGAGCTCGACAAAGTCGGCCTCCAGGGCAATGCACAACTCGATGATGCGGTCGATCTTGTCGATGTTGTGCCGATGGGTGACGAAGTTGAGCACCATCGGGTAGCCATGGGCTTTCACCGCGCGGGCCATTTCCAGCTTCTGTGCAAAAGCCTTTTTCGAGCCGGCCAGCAGGTTGTTCACCTGCTCGTCGCTGGCCTGGAAGCTGATCTGGATATGGTCCAGGCCGGCCTTTTTGAAGTCGGCGATACGCGCCTCGGTCAGGCCAATGCCCGAGGTGATCAGGTTGGTGTAGTAACCCAGGCGGCGGGCCTCTGCGATCAGTTGAGCAAGGTCCTGGCGTACCAGCGGTTCACCGCCGGAAAAGCCGATTTGTGCGGCACCCATTTCCCGCGCTTCAGCCATGACCTTGAACCACTGTTCGGTGCTCAGCTCCTGGCCCTGGGCGGCGAAGTCCAGCGGGTTGGAGCAGTAAGGGCACTGCAGCGGGCAGCGGTAGGTGAGCTCGGCCAGCAGCCACAGCGGCAGGCCGACCTCGGGCGTGGGCGGCAACTCAGGCGAGGACGATCCAGTGTTCGGCACGGGCCACCTCCATGAACTGCTCGATGTCGTCCGCCACTTCCGGGACACCGGGGAATTGCTGTTCGAGTTCGCTGATGATCGCTGCCACGTCACGCTGGCCGTCGATCAGGCCACCGATCAGGCTCGCGCTGTCGTTGAGCTTGATCATGCCTTCGGGGTACAGCAACACATGGCCCTTTTGCGCCGGCTCGTACTGGAAGCGGTAGCCGGGGCGCCAGTTGGGTACCTGGTTACGGTCGAAACTCATAGGGTGATTCCCTTGTGCCACACCCGTTCCTGGGTGACGGAGTGATAGGGCGGGCGGTTCAGTTCGTAGGCCATGCTCATGGCATCGAGCATACTCCAGAGGATATCCAGCTTGAACTGCAGTATCTCCAGCATACGCTCCTGGCCCGCACGGGTGGTGTAGTGCTGCAGGGTAATCGCCAGGCCGTGTTCCACATCGCGTCGCGCCTGGCCCAGGCGGGTACGGAAATACTCATAGCCGGCGGGGTCGATCCACGGGTAGTGCTGCGGCCAGCTGTCCAGGCGTGACTGGTGGATTTGCGGGGCGAACAGCTCGGTCAGCGAGCTGCTGGCGGCTTCCTGCCAGCTGGCCCGGCGGGCGAAGTTGACGTAGGCGTCCACGGCAAAGCGCACGCCAGGCAATACCAGTTCTTGCGAGCGCAATTGGTCCGGGTCCAGCCCGACAGCCTGGCCCAGGCGCAGCCAGGCTTCGATGCCGCCATCCTCGCCGGGCGCACCATCGTGGTCGAGCAGGCGCTGGATCCACTCGCGGCGCACTTCGCGGTCCGGGCAGTTGGCCAGGATCGCGGCATCCTTCATCGGGATGTTGACCTGGTAATAGAAGCGGTTGGCCACCCAGCCCTGGATCTGCTCGCGGGTGGCGCGCCCCTGGTACATCGCCACGTGGTACGGGTGATGGATGTGGTAATAGGCGCCCTTGGCGCGCAGGGCCTGCTCGAATTCGGCAGGGGACATTGGCAGTGCGTCGCTCATTCGGCTGGCTCCTGTAGAACGATTATCTGGCCTGGCACATCCCTCTCCCTTGTGGGAGCGGGCGTGCCCGCGAACACCGGCGAAGCCGGTGCCATCGACCGTGTTGGCTTTTTTCGCGGGCATGCCCGCTCCCACAGGGTCTGGTGTCGCCTCACAGACTGTTTTACAACTCGATGCTCATGCCATCGAAGGCAACTTCGACGCCCCGGCGCAGGACTTCGGCGCGCTCGGGTGAGTTTTCATCGAGAATCGGGTTGGTGTTGTTGATGTGGATAAGCACTTTGCGCTGGCGCGGGAAACCGTCCAGCACTTCCAGCATACCGCCCGGGCCGTTCTGGGCCAGGTGACCCATCTCGCGGCCGGTGCGGGTGCCCACGCCACGGCGCTGCATTTCGTCGTCTTCCCACAGGGTGCCGTCGACCAGCAGGCAGTCGGCACCGTGCATCATCGCCAGCAGCTTTTCGTCTACCTGGCCCAGGCCCGGGGCGTAGAACAGCTTGCCGCCGGTGCGGGTGTCTTCGACCATCAAACCAAGGTTATCGCCCGGGTGCGGGTCGAAGCGGTGTGGCGAATAAGGCGGCGCGGCGCTGCGCAGGGGGAAGGGGGTGAACTTGAGGTTGGGGCAGGCGTCGATCACGAAGCTGCCTTCCAGCTCGATACGGTTCCACTGCAGGCCACCGTTCCAGTGGCTGAGCATGTTGAACAGCGGGAAACCGGTGGTCAGGTCCTGGTGGACCATGTCCGTGCACCACACCTGATGCGGGCAGCCTTCGCGCAGGCTGAGTAGGCCGGTGGTGTGGTCGATCTGGCTGTCCAGCAGGACGATGGCGTTGATACCGGTGTCGCGCAGTGCCCGGGCCGGCTGCATCGGCGCAAAGGCCTGCAGTTGGGCGCGGATGTCGGGCGAGGCATTGCACAATATCCAGTGCACACCGTCGTCGGACAGGGCGATGGATGACTGGGTGCGCGCCGTGGCTTTCAGGGTGCCATCGCGGTAGCCCTTGCAGTTGACGCAGTTGCAGTTCCACTGCGGGAACCCGCCACCGGCGGCGGAGCCGAGAACCTGGATGTACATGGCCACTCTCTATGCAGAAACCGGATCGAAAAAACGAAAACGCCCCGGCAGGCCGAGGCGTGAAACCCTAAGCCTGGCTTAGCGGTTAGCGAAGTACATGGTGACTTCGAAGCCGATACGCAGGTCAGTGTATGCAGGTTTGGTCCACATGGAATTACTCCTTCCGAATGAGGGTTGGGTTGTTCAGCTACTACTTGGGTACCGCCATGCGTTGGCAGTTCCGTGAAAACGGGATTGCGCTATCTTACAAGAAAAATTTGAACCGGAAGGTTAATTATTCGAGAAGCGCCGTTGCAGTTGGCGTAATAATCATTGATTTTCGCCCTGCCAGGAAGTGTCTGGCGCGGCAGCGTTGGCCAAACATAGCCAAGCGGAACCTGGGTTGAGCAGGTCGCTCAGCAGGTGGTCCAGATCCGTCTGCCGCGTAGTCAGGATAGACCTGCGCAGCACATCCAGCCGATCGGCTTGTGTGGCCAAGTGTGTCTGCCACGCCCATTCGGCGACATCGGCATTGGCCATGGCGGGCTCGTCGAATTGCCCAGCCAATGCCTGGCGAGCGGCCGGGTCAAGGGTGACGCCATGGCGCAGCAGGCTGAGCAGGTGGTCGAGCACCTGTGCCTGACCGGTGTGGGGGGACTGCACACCAAACAACAGCCCACCGACCCCCTCGACCTGACGAAAGGCGCTGAACACCGCGTAGCCGAGTTGCAAGTCTACCCGCAGGCGCTGGTAAACCGGCCCTTGCAGCAATTGGGCTAACAGGCGGCCCGCGGCCTCTTTTGCCGCCGGCAACGGGCAGAACAGCAGCAGGGCATGTTCGCTGCCTGGCACTTGGGCATGCTGCCAGCGGTGGTTTGCCCAGGTTGGCAGGGGGCCAGGTCGCGAGCCATGCCCAGGGCACTGCTGCAGCGCATTGCCCAAGGCCTTTAGCGCGGTATCCTCGAAGCCTGCGGCCATGCCATGCCACTCGGTGTGCAGCCACAGGCTGTCGAGTTGCTGCTGGGTAAGCGTGCAGGCAGGCACCGCTGCGGGCAGGCTACCCCGTACCGCGTCTGGCAGTTGCTTGAGCAGGGCCCTGATGGGGATCAGGGCCGGGGGCAGCGCCGTGCAGGGCAGCCAGCAACTGGCAGGTGGCTTGAGCATCAAGGCCAAGGCTTGTTCCACTGCCCGCAGCACTGCTGCTGGCAGGCCGGCGCAGTGCAACTGCCAGTATTCTCCGGCGCTGCTGTACTGCAGTTGCACGGAGGCGCGGTTACAGCGTTCCTGCAGCGGTGCCAGGGCCAGTTCCAGCACACGCTGTAGCTGCTGGCGCAACGGCGAAGGTACATGCCAGCGCAGGTACAGCGCAGCGTATTGGCGCGCGGGCGGGAGCTGGTCACTGATCTTCAGTGCTGCCGGCAGCGGCTGCGCCTTGGCATGGGGCAGGTCAGCCATCAGCAATGGGTCGACTGGCAAAAGCTGCCAATCGCCATGGTCGCCACCTGGCAGGCTTTCCAGCAAGGCGCCAAGCGCCTGCAACCCTTGGGTATCCAGCTTGGCGAACGGCTGGCCAGTGCTGTCCCGGCGGGCCAGCTCGAGCGCGCTGGCACTGTGCGCTCGGCTGTGCTGCAGTAAGCCGAATTGATGGTTCAACTGTTCGCGGTCGGCCTGACGGATGAACCTGAACCAACCTTGCAGCAGGGCGCTGGCTTCGTCCGGGCAAGCGTCGGCACTGAGCTTCAGGTCAAGGTGCCACAGCAGCTGACCGGCGAACGCATACAGCCTTTCGGCTGTGAAACGTTGTAGCCAGCCACGCTCGCGCAGCGCGCCCAGCCAGGTACCTGGGCGGCTGTCCTCCAGGTAAGCGATCAGCAGTTCCAGGGCGTGCTCGGCGCCGCTGGGGAGGCCTTGGTGAGTGAAGGTCAGGGAGCTAGCGATTGCTGGCAGTGGCGGCGGCGGCATTTGCGGCACGCGCTCACCTGCGGCGAACAGTTCGGCATGCTGCCGGGCAAGGTGTTCAAGTTCATCCAGCGGCTGCGGACCGCAAAGGCTCAGGCAGATCTGGCCGCCTTGGTAGAAGCGTCGATGAAAGCCCGCAAGCGCTTGCTGGAAAGCCGCGTCGTGCAAGGCCAGGGTGTATCGATTGCCAGCATGAAAAGCGCCCAGTGGATGCTTGGCCGACACTGACTGCAGCAAGGCGAACTGCTGTTGGGCCGTTGGATTGCGCGACCAGGCGATGAATTCGGCATGGATCACTTCGCGTTCACGGCGTTGGCGTTCGATGCCCAGATCCGGTTCTGCCAGCATTTGGCACAGGCGCTCGAGACCGCCACCGAGCGCCTTGGGTGGCACCTCGAAGAAAAAGTCGGTGGCGCGTTCGCGCGTGCTGGCGTTGACCTGGCCGCCCAGGGCTTGCACGTAGCGCATCAGGCCGTCTTCCAGCGGGAAGCCCGGGGTACCGAGGAAGAACAGGTGTTCGAGGAAGTGCGCCAGACCGGGCCATTTGGCAGGCGCGTCGTGGCTGCCCGCGTGCACCCGCAGTGCGGCGGCCGAGCGCTTGAGGCGAGGGGCGTGGCGCAGGGTCAGTTGCAAGCCGTTGGCGAGGGTGAGTTGGCGGATGGCGTCAGGCATGGGGGCTCCGGTGGCTGCTCTCCATGCTAACCGATTTGTTTGCAGGCCCGGCCTTTTCGCGGGTATGGCGCCGGTATGAAAGGCAGCGCAGATCCCGTGGGAGCGGGCGTGCCCGCGAATGGGCCGCATAGCGGCCCCTGTCAGCCTTTACGCAGGTGCAGCTCCTGGCGCAAATCGGTCAGGTAGGGAAACGCCCTGCGCCCCTGTACCACCCGCTCATGTTCGAGCTCTGCCAACAACTGGCACTCATCCCGCCCGGCCATGGCCAGCAAGCTGCCATCCGGGCCGATGATGCTGCTCTGCCCGCAATACTCGATCTCGTCTTCCGCGCCGCAGTAGTTGGCATATACCAGGTAGCACTGGTTTTCCTGCGCCCGTGCCCTCACGGTCACCTGGCAGGTAAAGTCGTACGGCGTCATGTTCGCCGTCGGCACCAGGATCAGCTCGGCGCCGTCCAGCGCCAGGCGTCGGGCGTTCTCCGGGAACTCGATGTCGTAGCAGATCAGCAGGCCAACCTTCCAGCCTTCCAGTTCCACCACCGGGAAGTGGTCCGCACCAGGGCTGAACATCGAGCGGTCCAGTTCACCGAACAGGTGGGTCTTGCGGTAATTGCTCAGGCTGCGGCCATGCGCATCGATCAGCTGCACGCTGTTGTAGATCGCCCCGTCATCGCCGCGCTCCGGGTAGCCATAGACAATGGCGATGCGGTGCGCCTGGGCGATCTCCACCACGGTCATGGCTGCCGGGCCATCGGCGGCCTCGGCCAGGCGCTCGACCTGGGCCAGGCCGATGTTGTAGCCGGTCAGGAACATCTCCGGGCACACCAGCAACTGTGCGCCGCGTTCGGCTGCCAACTGCGCCTGGTGGCGCAGCCGTTGCAGGTTGCCGGGCACATCCAGTGGCTTGGGTGCGCCCTGGTACAGAGCGATGCGCATGGTGCCTCCTTGTCTCAATCCGCCAGGGCGATCGGCCCGATTTCGTTGAACACATCGCCCGGGCCGGGGTTTTCGGGGTGGGTGTGGCCACCAAAGTGGTTCATGATACCCCACACCGCGTTCAGCGACGTCTGCACCGCGCCCTCAACCCAGGCGGGGGTCCAAGACACGTCGTCACCGGCAATGAAGATACCGCGCTGCTCCGCCGGCATGTCCTGCTGCATGAAGTGCGCGTACATGCGCTGGTTGTAGCGGTAATGGCCCGGAAGCGCACCTTTGAAGGCGCCGAGGAAGTACGGGTCGGCCTCCCAGGAAACCGTGATCGGGTCGCCGATGATGTGCCCGGCGATATCGGTCTTCGGGTAGATCTTCTTCAGCGCATCCAAGGCCAGTTGTACGCGCTTCTCCACCGGGTGCGGCAGCATCTTCAGCGCGTCGCTCATCCACGAGTACGACAGGCAGATCACCCCGGGCTTGTCGTTGCCGTTGTCGAACAGGTAAGTGCCGCGGGTGAGGCGGTCGGTGAGGGTCATGCTCAGCAGGTCACGGCCGGTTTCCGGGTCCTTGTCTTTCCAGAACGGGCGGTCGACCATGACGAAGGTTTTCGACGACTGCATGTAGCGGGTACGGTCCAGGGCCATCCACATCTTTTGCGAGAACAGCGATTCCTCGCAGTCGATCTGGGTGGTCAGCAACCAGGTTTGGCAGGTGGCGAGTACTGCGCTGTAGTGGCGGGTATCGCCCCAGTTGTCGGTGACCGCCAGGCGGCCATCGGCGGCGCGGGCAATGCGCTTGACCCCGGTACGCGGTGCGCCGCCATGCAGTGTGCTGAGGCTGGTGCCCTCTGGCCAATGCACGCAGCGTTCCGGTACGTGGCGCCAGATGCCCTGTGGCACTTGTTCCACGCCCCCGACCACCAAGTGCTGGTGGTCGTCGCAGTTGGTCATCACCACGCGGAAGATTTCCAGCATCGAGTTGGGGAAGTCCGAGTCCCAACCGCCGGTGCCGAAACCGACCTGGCCGAACACTTCCCGGTGCTGGAAGCTCAGCTTGGCAAAAGAGCGCGAGGTGGCGACGAAGTCGTAGAAGGTGCGGTCGTCCCACAGCGGCACCAGCTTGTTCCAAAGTTCCTTCAGGCGCGGTACATCACGGTCGCGGATGGCCTGCTGGATATCGGCGAACTGCGCACCACTCTCCAGCGCATCGGCCCAGGCGTCGGCTACCTCATGAAACAGTTGCGGCAGGTCGGTGGGCTTCTCGGCGTAGTAGGTCTGGCCTTCCAGGTCGATCACCGTGCTGCCCGAAGCTGGGGTCAGCGGGTTGGGGAAGGGCTTGGTTTCCAGGCCCAGCTTGTCGACGTAGTGGTAGAAGGCGGTGGACGACACCGGGAAGCGCATGCCACCCAGCTCGGCAACGATCCCGTCAGTGCCATTGAAGGCTTGCGAGCGCAGCCGGCCGCCCAGCTTGGAAGCCTCGTACACCACCGGCTTGAGGCCCAGCTTCATCAGCTCGTAGGCCGCTACCAGGCCGGCGATACCGGCACCGACAATGGCCACCTCTTCCCCATGGCGCTCAGCCGGAATGCTGCCCAGGCCTGCCGGGTGTTCCAGCCAGTCGTCGAAAGCAAAAGGGAAGTCCGGGCCGAAAATGGTGATCGGCTTCTTGCCGTCGGCGGGGTGGCGGTTCTTCTTGTTCATGAAATGACCTTGCCAGAGAGGCTGCGCGAGGAGCGGAGCCTGAGTATAGGAGATGCCTGGCTGTCATTTTAGGGAGTGGGGTGTTCGTTATTAAGGTGCAGAGTGTTGTCTGAATGTAGTTAGTTTCGTCGTAATGATTAAGCTCATGTTCATTAAGACGAGGCAGGCGGTCGAGGTAGTTCAGAAACCGCCCTGGCCCTTTGTAGGGGCAGGTTCACCCGCGAATGCGTCGGTAGATTCTCTGTCCTATTCGCGGGTAAACCCGCTCCTACAACCGGCACCTGCCGTGAAATCTAGAACTGACCCACGCCCGCTAACCTCACCCGAGCGCCAGTCCGTTCAAAGCGGCTGTCCACGGTCCACCTTGCTGCTGAGAATGATCGACGTGGTGGTTTTCTCCACCCCGTCGACACTGCCAATCTGGTCGAGCAACTGATCCAGCTGCTCGGGCGAGTCCGTACGCAGCCAGGCCACATAGTCGAATTCGCCGCTTACCGCACACAGCTGCTGCACCTGGCCCATGGCACTCAGGCGCCGCACCACGTCCTTGCCGGAACGCGGCTGCACCTTGATCCCGACATACGCCTGCAACCCGCCGCCTATCACACTCTGGCCCAGGCGTACGCCATAGCCGGAGATAACCTTGTTTTTCTCCAGCCGCTCCAGGCGCGAATTGACGGTGGTGCGGGCGATGCCCAACTGGCGGGCGAGGGTGGCGACGCTTTCGCGGGCGTTGATCTGCAGCAGGGCGATCAGCTGGCGATCGATTTCATCCAGCGTGATGGAGCGGGAATCCGACATGGCGAGTCTCTACGGTTGGCCCGCTAGCCTAGCCAGCCTGTGCCAATCAGGGCAAGGCCAGGTACAGTCGATCACCGTTGACGGCGTCGGCTTGGCACTTTTGGTGAGAACGGCCGTGCATGTCCGAAGGCTGCGTCTTCGGCACTAATTCGGCATGATGAAGTGCTAGTCCAACGGGAACCTCAGCGTGAACCTCGACCATCTGCTCGAATGCTGGCGACTGGAAGTCTCCAACAAGAAAAAGCCCGGACGCCCTATCAGCCTGCTGTTCAACGTACTGCGCCGCGCACGCAAGGACAACAAACTGCGTTTCCTCTTCGCCTATCGCCTGGCCCAGTACCTCGACGCCCGCGGCGGCCTTGCCCGGCGTCACGCCCGGCGCATGCAACAGCGGCTCAACCTCAAGTATGGGGTGGACATCGACATCGGCGCCCAGATTGCCCCCGGCCTGCGCATCGCGCACCTGCCGGGGGTGGTCATTACCCGGTATGTAAGCATCGGGCGCAACTTCTTCATCCGGCAGAACTGCTCGATTGGCATCAAGACCCTGGGGTTGCAGGAGTACGCACTGCGCATTGGTGACAACGTGAGCATGGGCGCCAACAGTTGCATCGTTGCTGATCGCATCGACATTGGCGATGACGTGGTGATTGGCGCGATGTCGTTGGTTACGCGGGATATTCCGTCTGGCATGACCTTCTACAACCCACGGCAGGTCGAGATGCGTCCGGGAGGGGATTAACCAACAGCGGTACATTTGCGGACGTTGGCAGAGGGGATGGTGGAGCAGGCTGGGAGGGTTCTTATGGGGTTGCCCATGGTTGATGGCCTCGCCCGATGGACTGGATCGTGCAGTGGTGCGGCCTTCTTCGTTTATCCCCAGGCGCCGCGCCAGTGATGAGCGCACCGAACGAATACGCAAAGGCTTGAGGCAGTTGGCTCTGTAGCCAGCTTCCTGGCGTCCGTTGTCACGGGGCAGGCCCAGGTTCATTCATAGGTTTGCTCATCTGTGAGCCGATTAGCGAGCATATTCGGCTCATTTTGTGAGCTGATAATGGTGGCTATTCGGCTCATTGTCCGATCCTCAAGCTAGGATGTTTGGCTTGAAGTATCGATAGGGCACCTTTCCGCGATTATCGGCGTGCTGGGTGATCGGCTTCTTGGTGGGCTGATTTCGCTGAGATACCGTTTCAGCGCTACTTCCAAGGTCATGCGCTCGGCGCCGCTGCGCTGGATGTACGCGCCCCTGCCCATTTATTTCTTGCGGGCATGAAAAAGCCGCGCAATCGCGCGGCTTTGTCGTATCTGGTGGGCCCACACGGACTCGAACCGTGGACCAAAGGATTATGAGTCCTCTGCTCTAACCGACTGAGCTATAGGCCCTCAGTAAGTGGGCGGATTATAACGAGGGTTTCGCACCTGTGCCATCTGAAAGATCCGATAGTGCTATGCGAAGAAACGCGGCCGCGAATTCCTCTGGTGGTAGCGGGAGGCTGACGATGTAGCCCTGGATCTGCTCGCAGCCCTCGGCCGCCAGAAAACGTTGCTGGGCCTGGTTCTCCACGCCTTCGGCAATGATGGTCAACTGCATGCTGCGGCCCAGGGCAATGATCGCCCGGGCAATGGCGGCGTCGTGTGGATCGTCGGGCAGGCCGCGGATGAACGACTTGTCGATCTTGAGGATGTCCAGCGGCAGGCGCTTGAGGTAGCTGAGCGAGGAATAGCCGGTGCCGAAGTCATCGATGGCCAGCTGTACGCCGAGTTTCTTCAGTTGGTACAGCACGGCCAGGGCCTCTTCTGCCTGGCTCATGATGAAGTTCTCGGTGATTTCCAACTGCAGGTCACCGGCCTTCAGCTGATGGTGCTTGAGCAGTTGTTCGATGCGCCGTGCCAGGTGTGGGTGGCGCAGCTGGGCGCCGGCAAGGTTGATCGACAGCGGGCCGAAGGGTTCGTAGTGCTGCTTCCAGGCCTGCATCTGCCGGCAGGCTTGCTCCAGTACCCAGTCGCCGAGCTGCAGGATGGTGCCGTTCTCTTCCGCCAAGTGGATGAAGTGTTCCGGCGGTACCTCACCAAAGGTCGGGTGGCTCCAGCGGATCAGCGCTTCGGCACCCACGAGGCTCTGGGTCTTCAGGCTGAGCTTGGGCTGGAAGCACAGGCTCATTTCGTTGCGTTCGACGGCCCGGCGCAGCTCATGCTCCAGGGCGATGCGCTCGCTGGCCTGGGCGGTGAGGTCGCGGGTGTAGGCTTCGACGCGGTTGCGGCCTTTGGCCTTGGAGCGGTACATGGCGGCGTCGGCGTTGCGGATGAGTGTGGAGACGTCGGTGCCATCCTGTGGGTAGAGACTGATGCCGATGCTGGCGCTGGTGAAAAACTCATGCTCGCCGGCCTGGAACGGTGCGTTGAAGCAGGCCAGTAGTTTGTTGGCGATAGTGCTGGCGTCACTGGGCTTGTGCAAGCCGGGCAGCAGAATGATGAATTCGTCGCCACCCAGGCGGGCTACGGTATCAACGTCGCGTACCTGCTCTTTCAGGCGCTGGGCGATGCCCTTGAGCAGCAGGTCGCCGACCGGGTGGCCAAGGCTGTCGTTGATGTGCTTGAAGCGGTCGAGGTCCAGGAACAGCACTGCGCCCTGGCGGTTGGACACCTGCGCACAGGTGAGTACGCCCTGTAGCCGGTTTTCGAACAAGGTGCGATTGGGCAGGCCGGTCAGCGGGTCGTGGTGGGCCTGATAGTCGAGTTTGGCCTGGGCGTGCTTGATGCTGGAGATGTCTGCAAAAACCGCCACGAAGTGGGTGATCTCGCGGTCGCTGTTGCGCACGGCGCTGATGGTCAGCCAGCTGGGGTAAAGTTCGCCGTTCTTGCGCTTGTTGTAGATTTCGCCCTGCCAGTGGCCCTCGGCGGTAAGCTGGTGCCACATGGCCAGGTAGAAAGCGCTGTCGTGCTGGCCAGAGGCGAGCAGGCGCGGGGTCTGGCCGAGGGCCTCGATCTCGCTGTAGCCGGTGATTTCGCTGAAGGCACGGTTGACGGCACTGATGCGTTGGTCAATGTCGGTAATCAGCACCCCTTCGGCAGTGTTCTCGAACACCGTGGCGGCCAGCTGCAGTTTTTCTTGCATCAGGTGACGCTCGGTGATGTCGCGGGCGATGGTCAGCATGCAGTCGACGCCGGTAATCGGCAGGGGCCGGGCGGAAAGCTCGCACAGTCGGATCTGCCCGTCGCTGCGGCGGATATGACAGGTGAAGTCGCGCACGAAGCCGTCGCGGTTGAGCTGGTCGACCAGGCGTTTGCGCTCGTTGAGGTCGACCCAGATACCCAGGTCCAGCGAGGTCTGGTCGATGGTTGGGTTGAGGTCGTAGCCGGTGAGGCGGCAGAAGCCTTCGTTCACCTCCAGCAGCAAACCGTCGCTCTGGCGCGACAGCAGCAGGCCGTCGGGCGAAGCGTGGAAAGCCTTTGCGAACTTTTCTTCCGAAGTTTGCAGCTGTTGCTGGGTCTCCTTGAGCTGGCTGATGTCGCGTACTGCCACTACCAGCGCGGGCGTCCCGTCCAGTTCGAAGGTTTCAGCCGAAGTCAGGCCAGTGAACAGTTGGCCGTTGCTGCGTCGGAAGCTCATTTCCAGGTTACGGATACCACCTTGGTGCAACCTTTCAAGCAGGACCGGGCCACTGCCCTCTACGCCCCACAGGTCAAGGTCGGTGGCAGTGCGGCCAATGACCTGGTCTGGGGGCAGTCCGATCTGCTCTTCGAAAGCCTCGTTCACCTCCAGCAGGCAGCCATCGCTGTGGCGAGCGATCAGCAAGATATCGGGGCACTGCTGGAATACCGAGGCGAACTTCTGTTCGGACAGGCGCAGGGCGTCCTCAGTGCGCTTGGTTTCGCTGATGTCGATCATCAGCCCGCGCATCACTGGCTGGTGGCCGTGCTCGATCATGCTGACGATATTGCGTACCCAGAGGGGCTGACCGTCAGCCCGGATCACCCGGTAGTCCAGGCTGTGGTCGCGCCCCGCTGCGGTCTCGCTGTCGCAGTAGGCCTGAGCCCAGAGCGCGTCCTCCGGGTGCAGGATGCTGCGCCAGAAACCGGGCCTGAGCCAGTCGCTCAATGGGTAGCCAAGCAGGTCTTCGGCATGGGGTGAAACGTAGCTGTAGGTGAAGTCGTTGGCATCGGCTTCCCAGGCGATGGCTGACAGGCTCTCGACCAGGCCGCGGTAGTGGTACTCGCTGCTGCGCAGTTCTTGCTCAAGGGCGATGCGCCGGGAAATTTCCGAGCTGAGCCGGCGGTTGATGCGAATGACCACTGCCAGCACAGCCATCAGCAGCAGCACCGTTGGCAGGCCATACACCAGCAGGTCGGACCAGAACATCCGCTGGTCGACCACATTGCCCACCCAATGTTGCTGGATCTGGCTGATTTCGCTGCTGCTCATGTCGGCCATCACTTTGTCGAGGATGCCGACCAGCACGCTCTTGTCGCGGGGAACGGCCATCGCCAACTGGTAGCGGTAGGGCGTTTCGCCGCTGACGTAGAGGCCGTCGAGCTTGAGTTGGCGCAGGCTCCAGATACTGGAAGCGAGGTCGCCGACCACGGCATCCACTTGGTCGGTGGCCAGGGCTTGCAGCGTGGAGCTGACGTTTGGCAGGGCAACCAGGTTGAGGTCCGGGTGGTGGGTACGCAGCAACTCGTGCGGGGCGTAGTTCTCGACCACGGCAATTTTCAAGCCGTACAGGTCAGCCAGCTTGCGCGGTTGTGCGCCGCCTTTGTGCGCGAGGATCACAATGGGGAAGTCGAGGTACGGGCGAGTGAAGGCCAGGAAGCCCTGGCGTTCGGGGGTGGACATGATGCCGGGCAGCAGGTCGATACGGCTTTCCCGCGCCTGCGCCAGCACCTCGGTCCAGCTGCTGGGTTCGACCGGTTTGAACGTCACGCCCAGGCGCTGCTGGATCATGGCGATGTAGTCGGCGGCCAATCCCTGGTACCGGCCCTCCTGGTCGCGAAACTCGAACGGTGGCCAAGAGGCGTCTACGCCCAGTTTCAGCTGCGGGTGGGCAGCCAGCCAGGCGTTCTCCTCATCTGTCAGGGTCAGGGCGCCGGCCGTTGTGTTCCACAAAATCAGGATCAGCAACAGAATGGCCGGCTTCAAGGACATGGCAGCCTCGCACTCAGGTGGTCTGAAGTCGAGTGTAGACGGGCATTGCCGCAGGTGTGCAACGGAAGGCGGGCTTTATGTCACGGGCCACTAAAGAAAAACCCCGGCCTGGGCCGGGGTTTTGTCATCACTCGTCGAGGAAGGAGCGTAGGTGCTCGCTGCGAGTCGGGTGGCGCAGCTTGCGCAACGCCTTCGCTTCGATCTGACGGATCCGCTCACGCGTTACGTCAAACTGCTTACCCACCTCTTCGAGGGTGTGGTCGGTGTTCATGTCGATACCGAAACGCATGCGCAGCACCTTGGCTTCACGTGCGGTCAGGCCCGAGAGCACGTCACGGGTGGCTTCCTTGAGGCTTTCGACCGTGGCCACGTCGATCGGGGACTGCATGGTCGAGTCCTCGATGAAGTCGCCCAGGTGCGAATCTTCGTCGTCACCGATCGGGGTTTCCATGGAGATCGGCTCTTTGGCGATCTTCAGTACCTTGCGGATCTTGTCCTCAGGCATTTCCATGCGCTCGCCCAGCTCTTCCGGAGTCGGCTCGCGACCCATTTCCTGCAGCATCTGGCGGGAAATACGGTTGAGCTTGTTGATCGTCTCGATCATGTGCACCGGAATGCGGATGGTGCGTGCCTGGTCAGCGATCGAACGGGTGATCGCCTGACGGATCCACCAGGTGGCATAGGTCGAGAACTTATAGCCGCGACGGTATTCGAACTTGTCCACCGCTTTCATCAGACCGATGTTGCCTTCCTGGATCAGGTCTAGGAACTGCAGGCCACGGTTGGTGTACTTCTTGGCGATGGAAATCACCAGACGCAGGTTCGCCTCGACCATTTCTTTCTTGGCGCGGCGGGCCTTGGCTTCACCGATCGACATGCGACGGTTGATTTCCTTGATCTCGGCAACGGTCAGGCCGGTTTCGGTCTCAAGGTCGATCAGCTTCTGTTGGCAAGCGACGATGGCAGCGTTCTTTTCACCCAGGGCGGCAGCCCACTTGGTGTTGCGCTTGGCCAGGTCACCGCTCCAGGTCTGGTCGGTTTCGTTGCTTGGGAACATGCGCAGGAAGTCAGCTCGCGGCATGCGGGCGTCACGTACGCACAGCTGCATGATGGCGCGTTCTTGCTGTCGCAGACGGTTCAGGGCGTCACGGACACGCTCGACCAGTACCTCGAACTGCTTTGGTACCAGCTTGATCGGCATGAACAGGTCAGCCAGGGCCTGCAGGGCCTCGATGCTTTCCTTGTGGTTACGACCATTTTTCTTCAGGACCTTGGAGGTTGCCTGAAGCTGATCGGATACCGCACCGAAGCGTTGGGCTGCGACGACCGGATCCGGGCCGCTCTCGGCCTCTTCCTCGTCGTCACCGCTTTCGGATTCTTCTTCGTCGTCGTCGGACTCTTCCTTCGCCGCGGCGGCCTTGGCGCCTGGGATCGGCACTTCTTCGGTTGGCGCGGCAATGTTGTCGTCAGGGTCGATGTAACCGCTGAGAACGTCCGACAGGCGGCCACCCTCGGTGGTGACGCGGTCGTATTCGCCGAGAATGTAGTCGACAGTGCCCGGGAAGTGGGCGATGGCGCCCATGACTTCACGAATGCCTTCCTCGATACGCTTGGCGATTTCGATCTCGCCTTCGCGGGTCAGCAGCTCGACAGTACCCATTTCGCGCATGTACATGCGCACCGGGTCGGTCGTGCGGCCGATATCGGTTTCAACTGCCGCCAATGCAGCAGCGGCTTCTTCGGCCGCGGCTTCATCGGTGTCGGCTTCCGCCAACAGAAGGGCATCCGCATCCGGAGCACTCTCGAATACGTTGATCCCCATGTCGTTGATCATGCGGATGATGTCTTCCACCTGTTCCGGATCTGAAATATCCTCAGGCAGGTGGTCGTTGACCTCCGCGTAAGTCAGGTAGCCCTGCTCACGACCGCGGGTGATCAACTCTTTGATACGAGACTGCTGTTGCGCTTTTCCGGACATAACACCCTATCCACTGAAGGTCTTGGCGGGCAAAAAACAAGCCGAGGATTATACCCGAGCATGGGCCTCACGCGCCAGATGAGGTCGGCGTTTGTGCGGGAACATTTCGACTCAGCAGGGCGAGGAGCTGGGTTTTTTCCTCGCTGGTCAATTCGCTTTGACGTGATTTCCTGAGCAGTTGTTCCAGGCTGCGCTCGCGTTGGCGGGCGGACAAGCTAGTTATAGTGTCGAAAAACTGTTGTTCAAGGTTGTCGGCCACGATAAGCCATTCCTTTTCCGCCAGAGCCCGTAGCAGGCGGCCCTGTTCGGTGCCATGCCAACGTGCGATCAACTGCATTGAGCTTAGCCCAGGATTTTTCTGCGCGGCTTCGATCAATGCCACCAGCAGCTGGCTGTACAGGTGTTCTTCGTCGGCGAAGTGGCTGGCATCTTCCACCTTGCCGGCCAGCAGTGGGTGGTGCAGCAGGGTGCGCAGGGCGGCCAGCGTGGGCGGCTCGACCGGCGCTGGCACGCGGGGAGGCGCTTCGTCGCGTTGCTGCCAGGGCTTGCCGCCCTTGCGGTTCTTGTCCCAGGGTTTGTCGCTCCACGGCTTCTTGCTGCCCCCCTTGTTGGGTTTCCACGCCTGTTCCTGATGAACGGGGGCATAGTCGTGCTGCGGCATGTCGCCGTAGTCGGGGGTGTAGCTGGCCATGGCGTCGTAATCGTAGCCAGGGTCGTAGTCTGGCATGCTGCCGGTCGCCGGCGCTTGCTGCGCCAACTGCTCGACCTGCTGCGGGTCGAGGCCGGTGATTTCCTTCAGGCGGTTGCGCATCAGCTGACGCAGGTTGGCGCCGGGGATCTTTTCGATCAACGGTGCGGCCAAGGTCGCCATATGCGCCTTGCCTTCCAGCGAGCGCGGGTCGGCTTCTACGCCAAGTTGCTCGAAGAAGTAGTCGGCCAGCGGTTGGGAATGCTGGTTGATACGGGCCATGAAGGCGTCGGTACCTTCGGCGCGCACCAGGCTGTCCGGGTCTTCGCCTTCGGGCAGGAACAGGAAGCGCGCGCGACGGCCGTCCTGCAGGTTCGACAATGTCGATTCCAGTGCGCGCCAGGCGGCCTTGCGCCCGGCCTGGTCGCCGTCAAAACAGAACAGCACGCTGGGCACCACGCGGAACAGGCGCTTGAGGTGCTCTTCGCTGGTGGCGGTGCCAAGGGTGGCCACGGCATTGCGCAGGCCTTGCTGGGCCAGGGCGATGACGTCCATGTAGCCCTCGACGACGATGATCTCGTCGAGGTTGCGGTTGTGCTTGCGCGCCTCGTACAGCCCGTACAGCTCCTGCCCCTTGTGGAACACCGGGGTTTCCGGGGAGTTCAGGTACTTGGGCTTGTCGTCGCCGAGCACCCGGCCACCGAAGGCGATGATGCGCCCGCGGCTGTCACGTATCGGGAACATCACCCGGTCGCGGAAGCGGTCGTAGCGCTTGCCGCTCTCGGCGTTCTCGATCAGCAGGCCGGCATCGATCATCACCTTCTGCTGCAGGGTGTCGGCACCCAGGTGCTTGAGCAGGTTGTCCCAGCCGGGTGGGGCAAAGCCCAGGCCGAAGTCGCGGGCAATTTCCCCGGACAGGCCACGGCCCTTGAGGTAGTCCACCGCTGCCTTGCGGGACGGGTGGCTGCGCAGGGCCTGGCGGTAGAACTCCGAGGCGGCGTCCAGTAGCGGGTACAGTGGCGAGTCAGTGGGCTGGCGCGGCTTCTGGTCGCGGCGGCCTTGCTCGCGGGGCACTTCCATGCCGGCGGCGCGGGCCAGTTCCTCGACGGCCTGGGGGAAGTCCAGGTTGTCGAGGTCCATGACAAAGCCCAAGGCGTTGCCACCGGCGCCACAGCCGAAGCAGTAGTAGAACTGCTTGTCGGGGCTGACCGTGAAGGACGGGGTTTTTTCTTTGTGGAACGGGCAGCAGGCGGAGTAGTTCTTGCCGGTTTTTTTCAGCTGGACGCGCGAACTCACCACGTCGACGATGTCGAGGCGGTTGATCAGGTCGTCAATGAAACTCTGGGGAATCAGCCCGGCCATGGCAGTCTCGTTATCTGGCAACTGGCAAGTCTAATCGCTCACGCGCCGAAGGGGGCGAGTGCTGCTTGGGGAAGTGCGAGGGAATGTGTGCTCGTCGCCAGCCCCTAAGGGCTCGTCAGTCGGACGTGCACGTCTGGTCATACAGCAAGGAGGACCAGCTCTGACGTTTCAGGCAGGTTGCCCATGATGCAGTTCGCATGAAGCTTGTGCAGGGCCTTGAGCTAGCTGCTCAAGTTTGAAACGACCACTGCCATCGCCCGGGGGTTAGCCGGGCAGGGCAGAAGCTTTGCGTTGAACGCCTGTATTAGTACAGACGAACGGCGCGGCGCTGTTCGCGCTGAACTTTCTTGGCGTGACGCTTAACAGCAGCAGCTGCTTTGCGCTTACGCTCTGCGGTCGGCTTCTCGTAAAACTCGCGGCTACGAACTTCAGCCAGTACACCGGCTTTTTCGCAGGAGCGCTTGAAACGACGCAGAGCTACGTCGAAGGGTTCGTTCTCTTTAACTTTGACGGCTGGCATCCAGGGCTACCTTAATTCATTACCGGGGTAGACGTGCTCCTGGCAAAACAAAGGTGTGCTGGAGAACGTCGGTTTTCAAGGGTTGCGGATGTTAACCCTTAGCAAGCCGGAATGCAAAGCCTCTGATCGAAAACCGCTGGTCGGCACCCGACACGGGGACTATCATGCGCGGCTTCGAATTCAGCCCCCACAAGGGACGAGCCCATGCTAGTACTGGGATTGGAAACATCCTGCGACGAAACCGGCGTCGCATTATACGACAGTGAACGCGGTTTGTTGGCCGATGCACTGTTCAGCCAGATCGACCTGCACCGCGTCTTCGGCGGCGTGGTGCCCGAGCTTGCCTCGCGTGATCACGTCAAGCGCATGCTGCCGCTCATCCGCCAGGTGTTGGACGAGGCAGGCTGCGTTGCCACCGAAATCGACGCCATCGCCTACACCGCGGGCCCCGGCCTGGTCGGCGCCTTGCTGGTGGGCGCTTCCTGCGCCCAGGCGCTGGCCTTTGCCTGGGACATCCCGGCGATCGGTGTGCACCACATGGAGGGTCACCTGCTGGCGCCCATGCTGGAAGAAAACCCGCCCGAGTTTCCGTTCGTCGCTTTGTTGGTTTCCGGTGGCCATACCCAGCTGGTTCGGGTCGATGGCATCGGTCAGTACGAACTGTTGGGCGAAAGCCTGGACGATGCTGCCGGTGAAGCGTTCGACAAGACCGCCAAGCTGATCGGCCTCAATTACCCGGGCGGTCCGGAAATCGCGCGTCTGGCCGAGCAAGGTGTGCCTGGGCGCTTCGTGTTCCCGCGGCCAATGACCGATCGGCCAGGCCTGGAATTCAGCTTCAGTGGCCTCAAGACCTTCGCCCTGAACACCTGGCAGCAATGCAAGAATGCTGGCGACGACAGTGAGCAAACCCGTTGCGACCTGTCCCTGGCATTCCAGCAGGCGGTGGTGGAGACTTTGACCATCAAGTGCAAGCGGGCGCTCAAGCAGACCGGCCTCAAGCGGCTGGTCATCGCGGGTGGCGTGAGTGCCAACAAGGCCCTGCGCGCGTCTCTGGAGGACATGCTCGGTAGCATCAAGGGCAACGTGTACTACGCGCGCCCGCAATTCTGTACCGACAATGGTGCGATGATCGCCTACGCCGGTTGCCAGCGCCTGCTGGCCGGGCAGCAGCAAGACCTGGCGATCAGCGTGCAGGCACGCTGGCCGATGGAACAGTTGCCGCCGCTGTAAGGTAGCGCGTCGAAGGTTCAGAAGTGCCGTTCGCGCCCTGCAAACAAGTCGCGCAGGTTGTTGCGGTGGCGCCACACGATCATCACTGTCAGTACGCTGATCGGCAGCAGGGCTTCGGGCTCGCGCCAGGCCAGCAATGGCAAGGTGAGTGGCGTGGCAATCAGCGCGGCCAGTGAGCTGGTGCGCGTGAGGTAGAAGGTCAGCAGCCAGGCGCCGATGGCCAGCAGCGCGGCCGGAAAGTACAGGGCCATGAGCATGCCGGCAGCCGTCGCCACGCCCTTGCCGCCCTTGAAACGGAAGTACAGGGGGAACAGGTGGCCCAGCACTGCGCATATGCCCACCCAGGCCTGCGCGTGCAGGTCCAGCCCGGCAGCGCGGGCGAGCAATACCGGCAAAAGGCCCTTGCACAGGTCGCCTAGCAGGGTCAGGATCGCCAGTTTACGGCCTGCCAGGCGTAGCATGTTGGTGGCGCCGGCATTGCCTGAGCCGCTGGAACGCGGGTCCGGGCTGCCCGAGAGGCGGCTGAGAACAATGGCGAAGGACAGCGAGCCGAGCAGGTAGGCGAGCAACGCCAGTAACCAAAACATGCTAACTATTCCGGGCGAGGACGCCCTGATTCTAACGGCGCCAGTCGCCCTTGTCGTGCTGTGGAGAGAAGTGCTTGGACAGAGTGTTCATCGAAGGCCTGGAAGTCGATACCGTCATCGGTGCCTATGACTGGGAGCGGGATATTCGCCAGTGCTTGCGCCTGGACCTGAGCTTTGCCTGGGACAACCGCCCGGCCGCCGCCGGAGACGACCTGAACCTGGCGCTGGATTACGCCAGTGTGTCGGCGCGCATCCAGGCGTTTGCCGAACAGGCCCGTTTCGAACTGGTTGAGACATTTGCCGAGCGCCTGGTGGCAACCCTGATGGACGAGTTCCACATCCCTTGGGTGCGCTTGAAGCTGACCAAGCCGGGCGCGGTGCCGGCGGCCCGTGGTGGTGTTGGCGTGGAGATCGAGCGCGGATGTCTCTGAGCACGGTTTACCTGGGCCTGGGCAGCAACATCGACCGTGAGGCGCATTTGTGCGCCGGGCTCGATGCGTTGGCTGGCATCCTGACTGACATGCGCTGTTCGCCGGCCTTCGAAAGCCAGGCGGTGGGCATCAAGAGCGGGCCGTTCATCAACTTCGTGGTGACCGGGCAAACCGCGTTGCCGTTGATCGAGCTGGACCGCCGGCTGAAGTTCATCGAGGCCGACAATGGCCGCTATGCACCTGACCGCAAGGGGCTGCCGCTGGATATCGACGTGCTGATGTATGACGATTTGCACGGTACCTTCGATGGGCTGGTATTGCCCCGGGCCGAGATCCTGAAGAACGCTTTTGTGCTGTGGCCGCTGTCGTTGCTGGCACCCGACCTGGTGCATCCGGGTGTGGGCAAGCGCATGGCGCAGCTATGGCAGGAAGCGCAGATTGATCAGGTACTGGCCCCGGTCGCCTTTGAGTGGCGCGGGTTGCAGTTGACGCCCGCTTAAGCCTGTATCTACAACGGGCTGAGCCCAACCTCTGATGTGTGCCCCCTGTAGGAGCGGGTTTACCCGCGAATACGGTGGCGGCTGCGACGGTGAACCGCGGGCGGAAATTGGCCCGCAGGTCCGGCCCTTTCGCGGGTAAACCCGCTCCTACAACGGGCTCTGCCCAACCCTCGATGTGTGCCCCTGTAGGGGCGGGTTTACCCGCGAAGAGGCCGGTAGGTCTAACCGCGCTGGTAAGCTTCGAGCGCTTTCAGCCGTTCACCTTTGAGTGCTTCGCCCAGTGCCTGCCCCGTGAGCCCGGCTTGCACCAACGGCTTCACATCCACCGCTCGCGCCGCCGCTGCTGCGCCTCGCAGGTAATCGGCCTGTGGGTAACCCTGCTCGCCATCGCCCCGCGCCGCCATCTCACAAACGGTCAGAAAATCCTCAAATCGCTGCGGCCGTCGGTAAACATCGAACTTCTGCAACAGCTCCAGCAGTGCCGTGGCAGGCAGTTCGAGCGCCTGATTGCCCTGCGCCAGGCATTCCCCTGTCAGCATGGCCAGTTCCTGGCACTCTCGCGGTGCCTTCAGGCGCTGGTTGACGGCTTTGATCGATGTCGGTTGCAACCCCCGCAACAGGCAGGCCCAGCGCACGTGCAGCGGTTGTTCGTGCGTCGCTGCCTGCTCCAGCGCCGCCAATGTCCGGGAGCTGTCATCGAGCTCTGGCAGCAGCTCCTGCAGGGCCCCGCACGCGCTCAGCACCTTGAAGAACACCTGCGGTTGCACTTCCATCAGCGCGCGCTCGATTTCCTTCCAGCTGCGCTCGGCAGTGAGTGCCTGCAGTTCGCCCGAGGCGCTGATCTGGCGCATCAGCGCCAAGGTTTCATCGGCAACCCGGAACCCCAGTGGTGCGTAACGGGCAGCAAAGCGTGCAACACGCAGCACACGCAAAGGATCTTCGGCGAATGCCGGGGAAACATGGCGTAGCAGGCGTTGATCCAGATCGTTCTTGCCTTGGTAGGGGTCGTAGACCGTGCCCGCCTCATCCTCGGCCATCGCATTGATGGTGAGGTCGCGACGGATCAGGTCCTCTTCCAGGCTTACGTCGGGGCTGGCGTGAAAAGTGAACCCGCCGTAGCCTCGCCCACTCTTGCGCTCGGTGCGCGCCAAGGCGTATTCCTCACCGGTTTTCGGGTGCAGGAACACCGGGAAATCGGCTCCCACCGGCCGATAGCCCTTGGCTAGCATTTCTTCGACGGTGGCGCCCACCACCAGCCAGTCGATATCGCTGACAGGGCGGCCGAGCAAACGGTCGCGCACGGCGCCGCCAACTTTGTAGATGTGCATGTGCAGCTCTCCATAACTGCCGACAGGATAACCCGTCGGCGGTCATGGGGTCGCATCAGAGGTGGTGGATAACAGCCAGGTCCATGCGACCGTAGTCGGCGCTTTCGCTATGCTCGCCGCGCGGCGGCATGTGGTGAGTACTCATCACTTGCTCGCCTTGCACGGTCTCCAGGTGGATATCGAAGCCCCACAGGCGATGCAGGTGCTTGAGCACTTCGTCGGTCGAGTCGCCCAGCGGTTTGCGGTTGTGTTGCTGGTGTCGCAGGGTCAGTGAGCGGTCTCCGCGGCGGTCGACGCTCCAGATCTGTACGTTCGGTTCACGGTTGCCCAGGTTGTACTGCGCTGCCAACTGCTCCCGAATCACCCGGTAGCCAGCCTCATCATGGATGGCGGGCACCAGCAGGTCGTCGCGCTGGTCGTCATCGAGGATGCTGAACAGCTTGAGGTCGCGCATCACCTTGGGCGACAGGTACTGCAGGATGAAGCTCTCGTCCTTGAAGCTGCTCATGGCGAACTTGATGGTAGAAAGCCAGTCGCTGCCGGCAATTTCGGGGAACCAGTGGCGATCTTCCTCGGTGGGGTTTTCGCACATGCGGCGGATGTCGGTGTACATCGCAAAGCCCAGTGCGTAGGGGTTGATGCCGCTGTAGTACGGGCTGTCGAAGCCGGGCTGGAACACCACGCTGGTGTGCGACTGCAAGAACTCCATCATGAAGCCTTCGGTAATCAGCCCCTCGTCGTACAGGTCGTTCATCAGGGTGTAGTGCCAGAAGGTTGCCCAACCTTCGTTCATGACCTGGGTCTGGCGCTGCGGGTAGAAGTACTGGGCGATCTTGCGCACGATGCGCACCACCTCACGCTGCCAGGGTTCAAGCAGCGGGGCGTTCTTCTCGATGAAATACAGGATGTTTTCCTGGGGTTCGGCGGGGAAGCGCCCCTCATCGCGGTCGTTGCCCTTTTCGGCGTTTTTCGGAATTGTTCGCCAAAGGTCGTTGATCTGACGCTGAAGGTGCTCTTCGCGCTCCTGTTGCCGGCGCCGCTCTTCTTCGGCAGAAATAGGGTAAGGCCGCTTGTAGCGGTCGACACCGTAGTTCATCAGGGCATGGCAGGAGTCGATCAAGTCCTCCACAGCATCGATACCGTGGCGCTCTTCGCACTGGGCGATGTACTGCTTGGCGAACACCAGATAGTCGATGATCGAACTGGCGTCAGTCCAGGTACGGAACAGGTAATTGCCTTTGAAAAAACTGTTATGGCCGTAGCACGCGTGCGCAATCACCAGTGCCTGCATGCACATGGTGTTTTCTTCCATCAGGTAGGCGATACAGGGGTCAGAGTTGATCACGATCTCGTAGGCCAGGCCCATCTGGCCGCGGCTGTAAGACTTTTCCGTACTGAGGAACTGCTTGCCGTAGGACCAGTGGTGGTAGCCCAGCGGCATGCCGACCGAGGCGTAGGCGTCCATCATCTGTTCGGCAGTGATGACCTCGATCTGGTTGGGGTAGGTGTCCAGGGCGTAACGCTCGGCCAAGCGGCTGATTTCCCGGTCGTAGGTCTGGATCAGCTCGAACGTCCACTCGGACCCAGTGGAAATGGGTTGGCGTCTCTGTGCTCTGGCGGTCATGTGGCTAACCTGCGCTGGAAGAGTTCACGGAAGACCGGGTAGATGTCGCCGGCCGATACCAACTGCTGCTGGGCGAACGTGTCGGGGAAAGCATCTCCGATACGCTCGTATTCATACCACAGCGCCTGGTGTTCACGGGGGGTGATCTCAACGTAAGTGTAGTACTGCACATGCGGCATGATCTGTTTGGAGAGGATGTCGCGGCAGATGGGCGAGTCGTCGTTCCAGTTGTCGCCATCAGAGGCCTGCGCGGCATAGATGTTCCAGTCGCTGGCCGGGTAACGCTCGGCCATGATCTCCTGCATCAGCTTGAGGGCACTGGAGACGATGGTGCCGCCGGTTTCCCGCGAATAGAAGAACTCTTCTTCATCGACTTCCCGGGCACTGGTGTGGTGGCGAATGAACACGACTTCGATGCGCTCGTAGTTACGCTTGAGGAACAGGTACAGCAGGATGAAGAAGCGCTTTGCGATGTCCTTGGTGGCCTGGGTCATCGATCCGGATACGTCCATCAGGCAGAACATCACTGCCTTCGAGCTGGGGTTGGGTTGCTTGACCAGCAGGTTGTACTTGAGGTCGAAGGTGTCGAGGAAGGGCAGGCGGTTGATACGTGCCTTCAGGCGCTCGATTTCCTGTTCGACTTCCTGGATATCGGTGAAATTGTCCGGCTCTTCGACCCGCAGGCGATCAAGTTCCTTTTGTGCTTCGCGCAGCAGGGCGCGGCTGCTGCCGGTCAGGGCGATACGCCGGGCATGGGCCGAGCGCAGGGTGCGCACGATATTGATGCGTGACGGGTTGCCTTCGTTGGCGATGCCGGCGCGAACAGTCTTGAAGGTGTCGGCGCCAGTCAGGTGACGTTTGACCAGGTTGGGTAGCTCAAGGTCTTCGAACATGAATTCGAGAAATTCTTCCTGGGTGATCTGGAAGACGAACTCGTCCATGCCCTCGCCGGAATTGCCGGCCTTGCCGCGACCGCCGCCACCTCCACCGCCTTGCGGCCGTGGGATGTGTTCACCGGCAGTGAATTCTTTGTTGCCAGGATGCACGATGGTCTGTTTGCCCCCGCGACCATGATGCAAGACGGGTTCGTCGATGTCGCGCCCGGGAATACTGATCTGCTCGCCGTGTTCCATATCCATGATGGAACGGCGGCTCACCGCCTCTTCGACGGCCTTCTTGATATGTTCGCGGTACCGCCGCAGGAAGCGCTGGCGGTTGACCGTGCTCTTGTTCTTGCCGTTCAGGCGTCGGTCTATAACGTAGCTCATGGTCCCTCCGGTGACTGGATGCAGCTGCAACCCACAAGCTGCAAGCCACAAGCTTCAAGCTGCAAGAAAGAGCAGCCACCGCCGCTGCAAGCTGTGACGCGGGCAGCAATGCCAACGCCAGGCAGCTTGCAGCTTGCGGCTCGTAGCTTGCCGCTTTATTGCGATTTCCTGACCCGCAGGTACCATTCCGACAGCAGGCGCACCTGTTTGTCGGTATAGCCACGCTCCACCATCCGGGTGACGAAGTCGTTGTGTTTCTTCTGGTCCTCTTTGCTGGCCTTGGCGTTGAAGCTGATGACCGGCAGCAGGTCTTCGGTGTTGGAGAACATTTTCTTCTCGATCACGACCCGCAGCTTTTCATAACTCAGCCAGCTTGGATTCTTGCCATTGTTGTTGGCGCGTGCGCGCAGTACGAAGTTGACGATCTCGTTGCGGAAGTCTTTCGGGTTGCTGATGCCGGCCGGTTTCTCGATCTTCTCCAGTTCCTCGTTGAGCGCAATGCGGTTGAGAATTTCGCCGGTTTCCGGGTCGCGGTATTCCTGATCCTGGATCCAGAAGTCTGCATACAGCACGTAGCGGTCGAAGATGTTCTGGCCGTATTCGCTGTAGGACTCCAGGTAGGCAGTCTGGATTTCCTTGCCGATAAACTCGATGTAGCGCGGTGCCAGGTATTCCTTCAGGTAGCGCAGATAGCGTTCGCGCACTTCAGCCGGGAATTGCTCCTGTTCGATCTGCTGTTCGAGGACATAGAGCAGGTGCACCGGGTTGGCGGCAATTTCGTGTGGGTCGAAGTTGAACACCTTGGACAGGATCTTGAAGGCGAAGCGAGTCGACAGGCCGTTCATGCCTTCGTCGACACCCGCAGAGTCCCGGTATTCCTGGATCGACTTGGCCTTTGGATCGGTGTCCTTGAGGTTTTCCCCGTCGTAAACGCGCATCTTGGAATAGATATTGGAGTTCTCGGGCTCTTTCAGACGCGAAAGCACTGTGAACTGAGCCAGCATCTTGAGCGTATCTGGCGCACAGTGGGCCTTGGACAGCGAGCTGTTGACCAGCAGTTTGTCGTAGATCTTGATTTCATCGCTGACCCGCAGGCAGTACGGCACCTTGACGATATAGATCCTGTCGATGAACGCTTCGTTGTTCTTGTTGTTACGGAAGGTGTGCCACTCCGATTCGTTGGAGTGCGCCAGCAGAATACCGGTATAGGGGATCGCCCCAAGGCCTTCGGTACTGTTGTAGTTGCCTTCCTGTGTGGCGGTGAGCAAGGGGTGCAGGACCTTGATCGGCGCCTTGAACATTTCGACGAATTCCATCAGGCCCTGGTTGGCCCGGCACAGCGCGCCCGAGTAGCTATAGGCGTCGGCGTCGTTCTGTGGGTATTCCTCAAGTTTGCGGATATCGACCTTGCCGACCAGGGCCGAGATGTCCTGGTTGTTTTCATCGCCGGGTTCGGTCTTGGCAATGGCGATCTGGTTAAGAATCGACGGGTACAGCTTCACCACCTTGAACTTGGAGATGTCACCACCAAATTCCTGCAGGCGCTTGGTGGCCCAAGGCGACATGATGGTGTTGAGGTAGCGCCGTGGGATGCCGAACTCTTCCTCGAGAATGGCCCCATCTTCGGTGGCATTGAACAAGCCCAGAGGTGACTCGAATACCGGCGAGCCCTTGATCGCGTAGAACGGCACCTTTTCCATCAGCTGCTTGAGTTTTTCCGCCAGCGAGGACTTGCCGCCGCCTACCGGGCCCAGCAGATAGAGGATCTGTTTCTTCTCTTCCAGGCCTTGGGCGGCGTGGCGGAAGTACGACACGATCTGGTCGATGCACTCTTCCATGCCATGGAAGTCGGCAAAGGCCGGATAGCGGCGGATAACCTTGTTGGAGAAGATGCGCGACAGCCTGGAGTTGGTAGAGGTGTCGATCAGCTCTGGCTCACCGATGGCCAGCAACAGCCGTTCGGCCGCCGATGCGTAGGCACTGCGATCCTCTTTGCACAGCTCGAGGTACTCCTGCAGCGAGAGTTCTTCCTGGCGCGTAGACTCGAAACGTTGTTGGAAGTGGCTAAAAATACTCATGACGTCACCTCGCTCGATACGTGGAGACGACGCCGGATCAGTCAGCTGATGCTGGCATGCAACCGGGTTGGCCGATTGCTGTATACCCCCCAGAACACCCTGTAACGCTACCGATGACCCGCACGCCGGTGTACCGGCTCTCCCCTTTTTGGATGGCCTGAGCTTAAGCGTAGTTGGTTATCTGCAAGGTAAAGGGGTGAGAAAGGCAGAAGTTACGAACGACCGTTCGTCAGATAAGCCGCAAGCCCGCGCGGCGCACGGGCTGCAGGGGAAAATAAAAAATTATTCAGCGTTGCCCTGGGCGGTCTCGGCCGGGTAGGTCGCACGCCACAGTTCGAAGCCGCCGTCCACGCTGTAGACGTCGGAGAAACCCTGGCCTACCAGGTAGGCGGCAGCGCTTTGGCTGGAATTGCCGTGATAGCAGACCACCAGGGTTGGCGCGTCGAGGTCGGCGTTGCGGATGAAATCAGCGACCGAGTGGTTATCCAGGTGCCGGGCGCCGGTGATGTGGCCGGCGGCGAAGGCCTGCGGGTCGCGAATGTCGACGACGACCGCACCTTCTTTCTTGCGAAGCTCCAAGGCCTGCTCAGGAGGGATGCGCTTGAATTCGCTCATGGGTACTACTTCCTTCAGGTGTGGTCGTTGAGTGTAGTGGGTTGTGCCGGCTGGCGCAGGGTGCCGTCGTCGGCGCAGTCGCAACGGTGGTATTCGCCGCTGTCGACGTTGTACAGGGTCATGGCGCCACCCCATACGCAGCCAGTGTCCAGGGCGATGACGTCGGGCTCGGTGACCTCACCCTGCAGAGCGGCCCAATGGCCAAAGATGATCTTCACGTGGCGTGAGCGACGGTCCTTGTGCGCGTACCAGGCTTTGTAGCCTTTGGGCGCGCTACCCAGGCCTTCCTTGCTCTTGAGGTCGAGTTTGCCATCGGCCGTGCAGAAGCGCATGCGGGTGAAGTAGTTGGTGATGACCCGCAGGCGTTCGACGCCGGCGAGGTTCTTGCTCCACTTGTTCGGCTCGTTGCCATACATGCCGTCGAGGTACAGCTGCAGGCGGGTGTCGTCACGCAGCACTTCCTCGACCTCGGCGGCGAGTTCCAGGGCTTTGCCAAGGGTCCATTGGGGCGGTATGCCGGCGTGAACCAGGGCGATGCCGCGGGGCTCGTCGTAATGCAGCAGCTTTTGCTGGCGCAGCCAGTCGAACAGCTGGTCGGCGTCCGGCGCTTCGATGATCTCGCGCAGTGTGTCGCTTTTCTTGAGGCGCTCGACGTTGTGCCAGGCGGCCAGCAGGTGCAGGTCATGGTTGCCCAGCACGCAGACCAGTGAATGACGGATCGAGTACAGGAAGCGCAGGGTTTCCAGTGACTCGGGGCCGCGGTTGACCAGGTCGCCGACCAGCCACAGGCGGTCGACGGCGGGGTTGAAACTGACGCGATCGAGCAGGCATTTGAGCGGCTGCAGGCAGCCCTGCAGGTCACCGACGGCGTAGGTGGCCATCAGTGCAGCGCCCCGGGCACTGCCAGCCGGAAGGGGGCAATCTCGGCGTCGAAGCGCTTACCGTCCTCGGCGAACATCTGGTAGCTGCCCTGCATGGTGCCAACGCGGGTGCTGATGACGGCACCACTGCTGTAAGTGTGGCTCTGGCCAGGGTCGATGTTGGGTTGCTGGCCGACCACGCCGGCGCCGCGTACTTCCTCTACCTCGCCGTCACCGTTGGTGATCAGCCAGTGGCGCGACAGCAACTTGGCACTGAGCGAGCCGTTGTTCTGCACGGTAATGGTGTAGGCGAAAGCGAAGCGACTGTTTTCGGGGTCGGATTGTTCTTTCAGGTAGCGGGTCACGACGCTGACGTCGATTTGATAGCGGGGGTCGGACATGCAAGGGCCTTGGGCGAACTGACGCAATAATGCAGTCTAGGCCATTGGGAGGGGGGAGGGCCAGCGGTGATCGGGCTTGGGGGGGGGCTGTGTCGG
>NZ_JBAMDI010000109.1:0-38143 GCF_036961695.1 Pseudomonas sp. CGJS7
CCGGCCCAGGTTGAACACCGCTCCCAGCTACACTGTCCTATCGAATAGCCGTTGCAGTCCATCGCCCCTTACAAGAGCAGGACCACCCGCCATGTTCGATATCCGCAAATACCCCCAGGCCCTGGCCGTCAGCCAGTCCGCCGCCCTCACCCCCGAAGACTACCGCCGCCTCTACCGCCAGTCGGTCGAAGACCCAGACACCTTCTGGGCCGAACAGGCCAAACGCCTGGACTGGATCAAACCGTGGTCAAGCGTGCAGCAATGCGACCTGCATACCGGCAAGGCCCGCTGGTTCGACGGTGCGCAACTCAACGTCAGCTACAACTGCATCGACCGTCACCTGGCCCAGCGCGGCGAGCAAACGGCCCTGCTGTGGGAAGGCGACGATCCCAAGGACTCCAAGGCCATCACCTACCGCGAACTGCACCGTCAGGTCTGCCGCCTGGCCAATGCAATGAAAGCGCGCGGTGTGAAGAAAGGCGACCGGGTGTGCATCTACATGCCAATGATTCCCGAGGCCGCCTTCGCCATGCTCGCCTGCACCCGCATCGGCGCCATCCACTCGGTAGTGTTCGGCGGTTTCTCCCCCGATGCCTTGCGAGACCGTATTCTCGATGCCGACTGCCGCACCGTGATCACCGCCGATGAAGGCGTGCGTGGCGGCAAACGCATCCCGCTGAAACAGAACGTCGACAAGGCCCTGGCCAGCTGCCCTGCGGTCAGTAGCGTATTGGTGGTGCGTCGCACTGGCGGCGATGTTGCGTGGACCGAGGGCCGCGACCTCTGGTATCACGAAGCGACGAAGGATGCCGGCGACGACTGCCCCCCAGAACCGATGGAGGCCGAAGACCCGCTGTTCATCCTCTACACCTCCGGCAGCACCGGCAAACCCAAAGGGGTGCTGCATACCACCGGCGGCTACCTGCTGCAGGCAACGATGACCTTCAAGGTGGTGTTCGATTATCGTGACGGCGAGGTGTTCTGGTGCACCGCCGATGTCGGCTGGGTGACCGGCCACAGCTACATCGTCTATGGCCCGCTGGCCAATGGCGCAATCTCGCTGATGTTCGAAGGCGTGCCCAACTACCCGGATACCTCGCGCTTCTGGCAGGTGGTGGACAAGCACCAGGTGAACATCTTCTACACCGCCCCGACCGCCCTGCGCGCACTGATGCGTGAGGGCTCCGCGCCACTGCAGAGCACCTCACGCAAAAGCCTGCGTCTGCTGGGCAGCGTCGGCGAGCCGATCAACCCGGAAGCCTGGGAATGGTATTTCGAGGAGGTTGGGCAAAAGCGCTGCCCGATTGTGGATACCTGGTGGCAGACCGAAACCGGCGGCATCATGCTCACCCCACTGCCCGGCACACAGTCACTCAAACCCGGCTGCGCCACCCAGCCGATGTTCGGCGTGCAACCGGTGCTGCTGGACGAAAAAGGCAAACTGATCGAAGGCCCCGGTGCCGGCGTGCTGGCGATCAAAGCCAGCTGGCCCGGGCAGATCCGCAGCGTCTACGGCGACCACCAACGGATGGTCGACACCTACTTCAAGCCCTTGCCCGGCTACTACTTCACTGGCGACGGTGCCCGTCGCGATGCCGACGGCGACTACTGGATCACCGGGCGCATCGACGATGTGATCAACGTGTCCGGGCACCGCATCGGCACCGCTGAAGTGGAAAGCGCACTGGTGCTGCATGACAGCGTGGCGGAAGCCGCGGTGGTCGGCTACCCCCACGACCTCAAGGGCCAAGGCGTCTACGCCTTCGTCACGACCATGAATGGCGTGACGCCAGATGACACGCTCAAGGCCGAGCTGCTGGCCCTGGTCAGCAAGGAAATCGGCAGCTTCGCCAAGCCTGAGCTGATTCAGTGGGCGCCAGCGCTACCCAAGACGCGCTCAGGCAAGATCATGCGGCGTATACTGCGCAAAATCGCCTGCAATGAGCTGGAAAACCTGGGCGATACCTCGACCCTGGCCGACCCAAGCGTGGTACAGGGCCTGATCGACAAACGCCTCAACCAGTAACCGGCGGCCACCCATCATGGCCGCCCTGCACAGCAGGTCGCCATGGAAGCCCTTCGTCGCCGCATCGAAACCCAGGTCATGAGCCTCACCGGGCTGGCCCTCGGCCAGCTCGACCTGGAATCGCCCAAGGGCGACCCCGGCCTGTTCGGCCCGCACAGCATCAGCTGGCGGGTACATGGCGACTTTCCGAGCATGCTGGTCGGTGGCATCAGCGCGCTGATGCTGCAGTTGTTGCATCCCCTGGCCCTGGCCGGTGTGTGGGACCACTCCAACTTTCGTGAAGACCTGCTCGGCCGCTTGCGCCGCACCAGCCAGTTCATTTCCGGCACCACCTTCGGCGCCACGGGCGATGCCGAGTGGCTGATCGACAAAGTGCGCACCATTCACCTGCAGGTCACCGGCACGGCACCAGATGGCCGCCCCTATGCGGCCAGCGACCCGGACCTGTTGACCTGGGTGCATGTAGCGGAGGTCAGCCGTTTCCTCGCTGCCCACCTGCGTTACCGCAACCCACGCCTGCCACGCGCCGAGCAGGATGCCTATTACAACGAAATCGCCCTGATCGCCGAGCGCCTTGGCGCCCGTGACGTGCCGCGCTCGTGTCAGCAAGTTGAAGACTATCTGCAACACATACGCCCGCAGCTGCATTGTGATGCGCGCAGCCATGAGGTGATACGAATCCTGCTCGACGCCCCTGCCCCCAGCCGCCTGGCACAGCCGGTTGGCAAACTGATGCTGCACGCGGGTATCGACTTGCTGCCCGGCTGGGCCCAGGCCCTGCTCGGCCTGCAGCACGGGCCCCTGCAGCAGCGCCTGATCCGCCTGGGCCTGCGCCGCACCGCGCCGGTACTGCGCTGGGCAATGCGCGACGGTTCGGCACACCGAGCCAAACGGCGCATGGGCATTGATTGAGCGCAAAGGGTGGCCCCTGCGGAACTGATTTAACGTGCCATACTCCAAGCACTCCTGCTTAGACTGACGAAGCGACACATGTACAAAGGATTGACTCGCGCCGCTGGCGCAATCGTGGCCTTGGTAGCCCTGTATAGCCTGCTCGGCTTTCTCATTCTTCCCGGTGTCGCACTGCGCATCGCCAACCAGCAGTTGGCCCAATACGCCACCGTGCCGGCCCACCTCGAACGGATCGAACTCAACCCCTTCAGCCTCGAGCTGACGCTGTGGGGCCTGCAGATCGGCGAGCCGGGCAAGGAGCAGGTCGGCTTCGAGCGTCTTTACGCTAACGCCTCGCTCGACAGCCTGTGGACCAAAGCCCTGCATCTGGAAGCGGTGGAACTCGACAAGCCGCGCAACGAAGTGCTGTTCGCCAAGGACGGTACCCTCAACCTGACCGGGTTGTTCAAACTACCGGCCAGCGAAGCCAAACCCGAAGAGCCGCCCAGCGACCCGTTCCCGCTGCGTATTGGCAGCATCAAGCTCGTCGACGGCTACCTGCACTTCGAGGACCTGCGGCCCAGCGAGCCGATCGAGTTCCTCTACGACAACATGAATCTGGAGCTGAAAAACCTCAGCACCCTGCCCAACGACAATGCCGACATGACCTTGGTGGCCAGCGGCCCCAATGGCGGACGCATCGACTGGAAGGGCACCCTGAGCCTGTCGCCGATCGCCTCCGAAGGCACACTGAAGGTCACTGACGGCAAGATGAAGCTGTTCTGGCCCTACGTGCGCGATGCCGTGCCACTGGTGCTGGAAGACGGCGTGGTAAGCCTCGATACGCATTACAAGCTCAACCTCGCCAAACAGACCGAACTGCTGCTGGATAACGTCTCCGTGCGCATCGCGCCATTCGCCATCAAGGCGCCGGATGGCCGACCGTTGGCACGCCTGGCAAGCCTGGAGGTTAGCGAAACCTCCATCGATATGGTCAAGCAGCAGGTCACCGTGGGCAAGGTCCGCAGCGAAAAGCTCGAAACCTGGGCGGCGCTGGAAAAAGATGGCCAGCTCGACTGGCAGAAGCTGTTTGCCAGCCAACCCGCCAAGGCCACGCCGAAGGAAAAGGCCGAGCCGGCTGCCGCAGAACCTACGCCTGAAGAGAAAGCTGCCAAAGAGCCAAGCAAGCCTTGGCAAGTGCTGCTCAAGGACGTGCAGTTGCGCAACTACCTGGTGCATCTGGCAGATCGCAGCCAGAAGGAACCGGTAGCCTTGGACATTGGACCCCTCAACGCCGACCTGCAAGGTTTCGACAGCCTCAACCAGTCGCCCTTCACCCTCAAACTCGATACCGGTGTGGGCAAGCAAGGCAAGCTGCAGGCCGCAGGCCAGGTCAACCTGGCACCGATATGGGCAAAGCTGGATGTGAGCACCCGCGACATCGACCTGCGTGTGGCCCAGGCCTACATCAGCCCGTTCATCCTGCTGGAGCTGCGCAGCGGCATGCTCTCCAGCGACCTCAAGGTCGACCTGAAGAACACCGCGCCGCTGGCCTTCAATGTGACCGGCAAGGCGCAGGTCAGCCAGTTGCACACACTCGACACCATCAAGAGCCGCGACTTCGTCAAATGGCAGCAGGTGAACGTCGATGGCTTGTCCTACGTGCACGGCGATGCTCTGTCGATCGACAAGGTGACCCTGCTGCAGCCCTATGCACGCTTCATCATCAACGAAGACCGCACCACCAATGTCAATGACCTGCTGATCCCGCAACCGGCCGACGCCCCGGCGAGCAGCCAGCCCAAGCCGACCACGGCGAGCAACAACAAGCCGCTTGGCATCCATATCGGGCAGATCGACATCAACGACGGCTCGGCCAACTTTGCCGACCTGTCGCTTACCCCCAACTTCGCCACGGCCATCCAGCAACTCAACGGCCAGATCGGCACCATCGACAACCGCAAGCCACAGCCGGCCAAGGTCGACGTCAAGGGCAAGGTAGACCGCTACGCACCGGTCACCATCAAGGGCGCACTCAACCCGTTCAACCCACTGGCCAGCCTGGACATTGCCACCAGCTTCAAGCGCGTCGAACTGACCACGCTGACGCCCTACTCCGGCAAGTTCGCCGGCTTCCGCATCCGCAAGGGCCGGCTGAACCTGGACCTGCACTATCTGATCACCAACGGCCAACTCAAGGCCGAGAACAAGGTAGTGGTGGAACAACTGCAGCTGGGCGAGAAAGTCGACAGCCCGGATGCGGTCGACCTGCCAATCCGCCTGGCGGTGGCATTGCTGAAGGATACCGAGGGCAAGATCTCGATCGAGCTGCCGGTGTCTGGCGACCTCAACAACCCGCAATTCAGCGTGATGCCGATTGTTTGGCAAACCCTGCGCAACCTGGTGCTGCGCGCGGCGCAGGCGCCATTCAAATTCATTGGCGGGCTGATCAGCGGCGGCAGCTCGGAAGACCTTGGCAACGTGGCGTTCGCCCCCGGCTCCAGCGAACTCAGCAGCGAGGCCCAGTCGTCCCTGGACAAGCTGGCATCCGCGCTGAAAGAGCGCCCGGAACTGCGCCTGGAAATCGAAGGCACCAGCGCCCAGGCCAGCGATGGCCCGCTGATTGCCCAACAGCGCCTTGAGCGTGAGTACCAGGCCACCTGGTACAAGATCCTGCAGCGACGGGGTGACAAGGTGCCGGCCAATGCCTCGATGCTGGTGGTGGACGACAGCGACAAGCCCGCGATGCTCGAAGGCATCTACCGCACCCGCCTGAAGCAGCAGCCGCCTGCCGAATGGGAGCAGTTGGGCCGTGACGAGCGCGCCGCCAAGCTACGCGAGGCCGTGATCAAGTCGTGGGCCGAGAGCACCGCCTTGCTGCGTACCTTGGGGCAGGAGCGGGCCAGCAGCATCAAGGACTACCTGGTCGACAAGGGCAAGCTGGAAGACGACCGGGTGTACTTCATCGATACCAGCCTGGGGCAGCCTCAAAGCGATGGCCGGGTGGTGACACCGATGCACCTGGATGCCGAGTAATCCCCTCTGGCAGGCCTGGCCTTTTCGCAGGCACACCCGCCCCCACAGGCCTGCGCACTACCTGTGGGAGCGGGCGTGCCCGCGAAGAGGCCAGTACGGGCTTCAAACCAACCGCTGCCCCGACACCGCCGGGTGATACAGCGGTTGAACCTTGTTCCCGGCCGGGTCCAGCAGGTGGAAGCTGCGTGCGCCGTCACCATGGTTGAACGGCCGGTCGAGCAAGGTCACGCCATGAGCCTTGAAATATTGGTACCAGGCTTCCAACTCCTCCACGCTGTCGACAATGAACCCGTAGTGATCCAGGGTCTGCAACCCGTTGGCCGCCCCTGCCCCACGCCCCAATGACAGGTTGTCGTTACCGCAGGTGAGGTACACCAGATCCTCATTGGCGCGGTTCAGCACTTCCATGCCCAGCACATCGACGTAGAAACGCTCACATTCCTCAAGGTTGGGCACCAGCAGGGCGATATGGCGCAGGCCGTTCAGGCGGCCAGGACGGGCGGGCAATTCGGACATTGGCGAAGCTCCATTTTTGTATACAATTCATTATTGAATTTAAAACAAAAGGAGAGATTTGTGTATAGCCTGTTCATCAAGACCCGAGTGAAGCCTGGATGCGCCGAAGCTTTCCTCAGTGCAATCAAGGACAATGCTGCAGCCTCCGTGGCGAGTGAGCCAGGCTGCCTGGTGTTCGATGTGTCGCAGGACCGGGCCGACCCGGAGGTGATCTACCTGTACGAAATCTACCGCGATGATGCGGCGTATGACGCGCATACCCAGACCGCGCATTTTCGCGACAGCCGTCCATTGGTGGAGCCTCTGATCCTTGAGCAGGAATGCTTCGAAAGCGATGTGATCGCGCGCAACCCGGTGTATTGAGCGCAAGAAAAAGCCCTGGCACGGGCCAGGGCTTCGATGAAAGTGGCCAAATCCATTTGGCCGACGGGACATTCCTTATTCGGCTTTCAGGCCGTCAGACATTACGCTCTTGACGCCTTTGATGTTCTTGGTAATGCGCACCGCTTCTGCTTTCTGCGATTCGGTAACCTTCACATCAGAAGACAGCGAAACAACACCTTGGCTGGTCTCGACTTTGATGTCGCTGCCTGGGATGCCTTTTTCAGTCAGCAGATCAGCTTTGACCTTGGTAGTGATCCAAGTGTCGGAGCCTTCTTGCTTGGCGTTGTCGACGGTGTTGGCCGCCAACATGACTGGAGCCTGGGTTGGCTCAGCGGCGAATGCACCGTTAGCCATGGTCAGGGTCAGAGCGGTAGCAGTAGCGGCAGCAATGGCGAACTTCTTCATGTGGGTCACTCCTGTTTTTCGAAAGGTCTGCGCCGTATGTCCTGGCGTCAGGTATGAAGGTAGTTGCAGGGGCTGTGCCAGCTTTGCCGCTTCTATTATTTCCTTTTAAATCAATGAGTTAACAAATATCCATCACTTCGGTGGTCGTGCATTTTGCAATCTGCGCGGTAAACCTGCATGCAAGATGCAAGTCCGCAAAAGGTTCCCGTCCCCATGAAAAAAGGGCCCCGAAGGGCCCTTTCTCTATTGCGTGACGGTCGCTTAGACGCCCGAGGCCTTGGCCGCAGCGACGTCCTTGATCGACAGCTTGATACGGCCGCGGTTGTCCACGTCCAGTACCAGCACTTCAACTTCCTGGCCTTCCTTGAGGATGTCGGTGACTTTCTCGACGCGAGCATCGCTCAGCATGGAGATGTGCACCAAACCGTCCTTGCCAGGCAGGATGTTGACGAAGGCGCCGAAGTCGACAATGCGCTCAACCTTGCCGACGTAGATCTTGCCGATCTCGGCCTCAGCGGTGATGCCCAGGATGCGCTGCTTGGCAGCATCTGCCGCTTCCTTGGTTTCGCCGAAGATCTTGATCGAGCCGTCGTCTTCGATGTCGATCGAAGCCTTGGTCTCTTCGCAGATGGCGCGAATGGTGGCGCCGCCTTTACCGATGACGTCGCGGATCTTGTCGGTGTCGATCTTCATCGCGATCATGGTCGGGGCGTTGGCCGACAGTTCGGTACGCGACTGGCCAATGACCTGGTTCATCTGGCCGAGGATGTTCAGGCGCGCTTCCAGGGCTTGGCCCAGGGCGATTTCCATGATCTCTTCGGTGATGCCGTTGATCTTGATGTCCATCTGCAGCGCGGTGACGCCCTTGGCGGTACCGGCTACCTTGAAGTCCATGTCGCCCAGGTGGTCTTCGTCACCCAGGATGTCAGTCAGGACTGCGAACTTGTCGCCTTCCTTGACCAGGCCCATGGCGATACCGGCAACCGGCGCCTTCATCGGCACACCGGCGTCCATCAGGGCCAGGGATGCACCGCAGACCGAAGCCATGGAGCTGGAACCGTTGGATTCGGTGATTTCCGAAACCACGCGGATGGTGTACGGGAACACGTCAGCAGCAGGCAGCATGGCCTGAACCGAACGGCGGGCCAGACGGCCGTGGCCGATTTCGCGACGGCCAGCACCGCCCATGCGGCCACACTCACCTACCGAGAACGGTGGGAAGTTGTAGTGCAGCATGAAGGGGTCTTTCTTCTCGCCTTCGAGGGTGTCCAGCAGCTGGGCATCACGGGCAGTACCCAGGGTCGCAACGACCAGGGCCTGGGTTTCGCCACGGGTGAACAGTGCCGAACCGTGAGTTTTCGGCAGCACACCGACTTCGATGTTCAGCGGGCGTACAGTCTTGTTGTCGCGGCCGTCGATACGTGGCTTGCCGTTGACGATGTTTTCGCGAACGGTGCGGTATTCGATTTCGCCGAAGATCTCTTTTACTTCGGAAGCCGAAGGCTGGCCTTCTTCACCGGAGAACTTGGCAACCGCCTGGTCACGCAGCTCACCCAGACGCGCGTAGCGGTCGGCTTTGACGGTGATGGTGTAACCCTGCGAAACCGCTTCGCCGAACTCGGCGCGGATAGCATTGAACAGCTCGGTGTTGGCAACGGCAGGTTTCCAGTCCCAAGTCGGCTTGCCAGCTTCGGCAGCCAGCTCATTGACAGCCTGGATAACAGCCTGGAATTCGTCGTGGGCGAACAGTACGGCACCCAGCATCTGGTCTTCGGTCAGCTCTTGAGCTTCCGACTCAACCATCAGTACAGCGTCGGAGGTACCGGCAACGACCATGTCCAGGCTCGAGGCAGCCAGTTGCTCATAGGTCGGGTTCAGCAGGTAGCCAGTGCTTTCGTGGAAGGCAACGCGGGCAGCGCCGATCGGGCCTTCGAACGGAATGCCGGAAATGGCCAGGGCAGCCGAGGTACCGATCATCGCAGCGATGTCCGGGTCGGTCTTCTTGCTGGTGGAAACCACGGTGCAGACGACCTGCACTTCGTTCATGAAGCCTTCCGGGAACAGCGGACGGATCGGACGGTCGATCAGGCGCGAGGTCAGCGTCTCTTTCTCGGAAGGACGGCCTTCACGCTTGAAGAAGCCACCTGGGATCTTGCCAGCGGCGTAGGTCTTTTCCTGGTAGTGAACCGACAGCGGGAAGAAACCCTTGCCTGGATCAGCCTGTTTGGCGCCTACCACAGTCACCAGCACGGTGACGTCGTTGTCGACGGTAACCAGCACGGCGCCGGTTGCCTGACGGGCAATACGGCCCGTTTCGAGAGTGACGGTCGATTGACCGAACTGGAAAGTCTTGATTACCGGGTTCACGGTTTCCTACCTTTTTCAGTGGCTCTTGGGGGAACTGGTTTCTTGCGAATTCTTGGGCAGAACGGGGAATCGGCCCCATTGACCGTCCAGATACAACACGAGGCTGGGAGCCTGGCACCAAGCGGAAAAACCGCTCAGCATTGCCAGGCTGCCAACCTCGGAGATACGCGTGAAGTGCCCAACGGCAGCGCTGCAAAACAGCCCTGCCGAAGCCTGCGACACCCCACGCACACCACTGACCAGGCCGCTATTAGCGACGCAGGCCCAGGCGACCGATCAGGGCGCTGTAACGAGTGGTGTCTTTGCCCTTCAGGTAATCCAGCAGCTTACGACGCTGGTTGACCATACGGATCAGACCACGACGGGAGTGGTGGTCTTTGTCGTTGGCCTTGAAGTGGCCTTGCAGCTTGTTGATGTTGGCGGTCAGCAGAGCAACCTGCACTTCCGGGCTACCGGTATCGCCGGCGGCTTGCTGATATTCGGCAACGATCTGAGCTTTTTCTTCAACGCTGAGGGCCATGTGGCTTCTCCTGATAACGGATCCCGCATGCGGGGTCCAATAGGCCAGGGACAAATCCCTGTATTAATAAAAAAGGTGTGACCGTGCCTACTGACAGCCACCCTTGATGCCGTGGGGCTCGGCAACTGCCTGACCCCGCGGTTTCGGTCATTCCGACCGAATCAGCCGACGCGGCGCAATGCGCCCGTCTTCGCTCACTTCACCGATACCGATGAAGCGTGCATTGTGATCCTGTACCCGAACCATGCCAAATTGTGGCGCGTCCGGCGCGCGTACCGCCTGGCCATGCAGCCAGTAGAACGCACTGTGTTCCGACAGGCTGACCAACGGCCAGTCCTGCAGCCCGCTGTCCGATGGCATCAGGAAGCGGTCGAGCGCTTCGTTGCCACCTTCGGCATGGGCCTGTTCGAGTTCCTCGAGGGTGACCGTCTGTGCCAGCGCAAAGGGCCCTGCCTGGGTCCTGCGCAGCTCGGCGACATAGGCGCCGCAACCAAGGGCTTCACCGATATCCTCCACCAGCGTGCGGATATAGGTGCCTTTGCTGCATCCTACGCTCAGCCGTGCACGGGTGCCTTCGCACTCGAGCAACTCCAAGCGGTTAATAGTAACAGAACGCGCCTCGCGCTCCACTACCTCTCCTGCACGTGCCAGCTTGTACAACGGCTGGCCGTCACGCTTGAGCGCCGAGTACATAGGCGGTATCTGGCTGATCGGGCCGCGAAAACGTGGCAGCAGTGCTTCGATGTCGGCGCGACCAACGGTCACGTCGCGGGTCTGCAGCACCTCACCCTCGGCATCGCCGGTGTTGGTAGTCTGCCCCATCTGCATGACGGTTTCGTAGCCCTTGTCGGAATCCAGCAAGTACTGCGAAAACTTGGTCGCTTCACCGAAGCACAGCGGCAACACGCCGGTCGCCAGCGGGTCGAGGCTACCGGTATGGCCGGCCTTTTCCGCATTCAGCAGCCAACGCACCTTCTGCAAGGCGGCATTGGAAGTGAAGCCCAGCGGCTTGTCGAGCAGGATGATGCCGCTGACATTGCGGCGGATACGTTTGACCTGGGCCACCGCTTACTCCTTGGTGTCCGACTCGTCGGCATCCTTGTGCAGGCGGTCTTCGGCCACTGCACGCTCGATCAGCGCCGACAGGTGCACACCACGGCTGACACTTTCATCGAAATGGAAGTGCAGCTGCGGCACGCTGCGCAGTTGCATCGAACGCCCCAGGTGCAGACGCAGGAAGCTGGCGGCGCTATTCAATGCCTTGAGCGACTGCTGCACGGCATCCGGGGTTTCCTCGCCCATGACGGTGATGAACACCTTGGCATGGCCCAGGTCACGGCTCACGTCCACGGCGGTGATAGTCACCAGACCGACACGCGGATCCTTGACTTCGCGACGGATCAGCTCGGCCAGCTCGCGCTGCATCTGATCGCCAATACGTTGGGTACGGCTATATTCTTTGGCCATTCTTGCTACCTGTAACTTAAAGCGGCAAACGCCCGGACAGACGAATGCCTGACCGGGCGCTACCTGAAGAGGTACCGCAAGCCGCCCTGTAGCAGGCGCTTGCGGCTCGCTCGCCCTTAAAGGGTACGAGCCACCTGGACTTTCTCGAAGACTTCGATCTTGTCGCCGACCTTGACGTCGTTGTAGCTCTTGACGCCAATACCGCACTCCATGCCAGAACGGACTTCGGAAGCATCGTCCTTGAAGCGACGCAGCGATTCCAGCTCGCCTTCGAAGATCACAACGTCATCACGCAGTACGCGAATCGGACGGTTGCGGTACACGGTACCCTCGATGACCATACAGCCAGCGATGGCGCCGAACTTCGGCGAACGGAACACGTCACGCACTTCGGCGACACCCAGGATGTTCTCGCGAACATCGCTGCCGAGCATGCCGGTCAGGGCCTTCTTGACGTCTTCGATGATGTCGTAGATCACGTTGTAATAACGCATATCCAGACCTTCCTGCTCGACGATCTTGCGCGCACCGGCATCGGCACGCACGTTGAAGCCGAACAGTACTGCATTCGAAGCCAGCGCCAGGTTGGCATCGCTCTCGGTGATACCACCGACGCCACCACCAATCACGCGCACTTGCACTTCGTCGTTGCCCAGGCCGCCGAGCGAACCCTGCAGCGCTTCCAGAGAACCACGCACATCGGTCTTGAGAACGATGTTGAGGGTTTTCTTCTCTTCCTGACCCATGGTCTCGAAGATGTTTTCCAGCTTGCCGGCGTGAGCACGGGCCAGCTTGACCTCGCGATACTTGCCTTGACGGAACAGGGCAACTTCACGGGCTTTCTTCTCGTCGGCAACCACGGACAGCTCGTCACCGGCTTCCGGAGTACCGTCCAGGCCGAGGATCTCGACCGGGATCGACGGGCCAGCTTCCTTCACAGGCTTGCCGTTCTCGTCGAGCATGGCGCGAACGCGGCCATAGTTGGAACCGCACAGGACCATGTCGCCCTGACGCAGGGTACCGTCCTGAACTAGGATGGTCGCCACCGGGCCACGGCCCTTGTCCAGGCGCGATTCGACGACCACACCACGACCTGGCGCGGTTGGGGTAGCGGTCAGTTCGAGGATCTCGGCCTGCAGCAGAACGGCTTCGAGCAGCTCGTCGACACCGGTACCCATCTTCGCCGAAACCTTGACGAACGGCGTGTCACCACCCCAGTCCTCAGAGGTAACGCCTTCGACGGACAGCTCGTTACGGATGCGATCGAGGTCAGCACCTGGCTTGTCGATCTTGTTCACCGCAACGACCAGCGGAACACCGGCTGCCTTGGCATGCTGAACGGCTTCGCGGGTTTGTGGCATCACACCGTCGTCCGCCGCCACCACCAGGATGACAATGTCGGTCGCCTTGGCACCACGGGCACGCATCTGGGTAAACGCAGCGTGACCTGGGGTATCGAGGAAGGTGACCATGCCGCGGTCGGTTTCCACGTGGTAGGCACCGATGTGCTGGGTGATACCACCGGCTTCGCCAGCGGCAACCTTGGCACGACGGATGTAGTCGAGCAGCGAGGTCTTACCATGGTCAACGTGACCCATGACGGTAACCACCGGCGCACGCGACTCGGTCTGGCCTTCGAACTTCAGCGATTCGGCCAGGGAGTCTTCCAGGGCGGTATCGCTGACCAGAGTGACCTTGTGGCCCAGCTCTTCGGCGATCAGCTGAGCGGTTTCCTGGTCGAGCACCTGGTTGATGGTAACCGGGGTCCCCATCTTGAACATGAACTTGACCACTTCAGCGCCCTTGACGGACATCTGGTTGGCCAGCTCGGAGACCGTGATGGTCTCGCCGATGGTCACGTCACGGATGACGGGGCCAGTCGGGTTCTGGAAGCCGTGCTGATTACGCTTTTTCAGCTTGCTCTTGCCACCACGACCACGACGAGCGCCATCGCTCTCTTCGTCGGTAGTGCGCGGAGCGGCACGCGGAGTCGGCGCCTTTTCCTTCTCCTTGACCTTGACCTTGATCGACACGCGAGGTGCCTCGCCACGACGACGGTCGTCATCACGGGTACGGCTTTCGTTGCGACGGGTCTCGTCTTTCTTGCGCTCGGCAGCACGGGCTGCGGCGTCTTCAGAGGCCGGGGCGTCTGCGACTACCGGGGCCGGAGCAGCGACCGGAGCAGCGGCAGGAGCCGGCTCTGGCTTGGCAGCAGGCGCAGGGGCGGCGGCTGCGGAGCCGGCGGCCTGACGGCGAGCCTGCTCTTCGTTGCGCTGGCGAACTTCGGCCTCGACCTTGTCGCGAGCGGCATTTTCAGCCGCGCGGCGCTCATCCAGCTCACGCTTCTGCTCAGCCTGGATTTCTTCAGGGCTGCGCTGAACGAAAACTTTCTTCTTGCGTACTTCTACGCTGATGCTCTTGCTACCGGCGACACGCAGGGTGCTGGTGGTTTTGCGCTGCAAGGTAATCTTGCGCGGCTCTTCCGCCTTGCTCTTGTGGCTGCTTTTCAAATGAGTCAGCAAGGTCTGCTTCTCATTGTCGGTCACTACCTGACCGGCGTCGGTGTGCGGCAGACCTGCCTCACGCATCTGCTGCAGCAGGCGCTCTACCGGTGCCTCGACCTCTTGGGCCAGTTCTTTCACCGTGACTTGCGTCATGCACTTCTCTCCTCAGGCCGCGCCTAATTACTCGAACCAGTGGGCTCGGGCGGCCATGATCAACTTGCCGGCACGCTCTTCGTCGATGCCGTCGATGTCGAGCAGATCGTCGATCGACTGCTCGGCCAGGTCTTCGCGGTTAACCACGCCGCGCACCGCCAGTTCAGCCGCCAGGTCTTTGTCCATGCCCTCAAGGGAGAGCAGGTCTTCGGCCGGGTGGGCGTCTGCCAGTTTTTCTTCGGTAGCGATGGCCTTGGTCAACAAACGGTCCTTGGCTCGAGCGCGGAGCTCATTGACGATGTCTTCGTCAAAGCCATCGATGTTGAGCATTTCTTCCAACGGTACGTAGGCAATTTCTTCAAGGCTGGTGAAGCCTTCGTCGACCAGCACTTGGGCCAGCTCCTCGTCGACTTCCAGTTCCTCGATGAAATTGCGCAGGATGTCACCGGTTTCGGCCTGTTGCTTGGCCTGGATGTCCTTCTCGGTCATCACGTTCAGGGTCCAGCCGGTCAACTGACTGGCCAGGCGAACGTTCTGACCGCCACGGCCAATGGCCTGGGCCAGGTTGTCCTCGGCGACGGCGATGTCCATGGCATGGGCATCTTCATCAACGATGATCGCCGCGACTTCAGCCGGCGACATGGCGTTGATGACGAACTGCGCCGGGTTATCGTCCCACAGGACGATATCCACACGCTCACCACCCAGCTCCCCGGATACGGCCTGGACGCGCGAACCACGCATGCCGATACAGGCACCTTGCGGATCGATACGCTTGTCCTTGGAGCGGACGGCAATCTTGGCTCGCGAACCCGGATCACGGGAAGCAGCCATGACTTCGATGAGGCCCTCGGCAATTTCCGGCACTTCAATGCGGAAAAGCTCGATCAGCATCTGCGGCGCGGTGCGCGACAGAATCAGCTGTGGGCCACGGTTTTCGGTGCGAATTTCCTTGAGCAGCGCACGCAGGCGCACGCCAACACGGAAGGTTTCGCGCGGAATGATGTCTTCGCGAGCCAGCAAGGCCTCGGCGTTGTTGCCCAGGTCAACGATGACGTTGTCGCGGGTAACCTTCTTTACGGTACCGGAGATGATCTCGCCAACGCGCTCACGGTAGGCATCGACCACCTGGGCACGTTCGGCCTCACGGACCTTCTGCACGATGACCTGCTTGGCGGTCTGGGCGGCAATACGACCGAACTCGATGGACTCGATCTTCTCTTCGATCACGTCACCAACCTTGGCTTCAGGGTGGGTGTCCTTGATCTTGTCCAGCCAGGTCTCGATCGCCGGATCATCAAGATCGGCTTCGTCGACCACGGTCCAGCGACGGAAAGTCTCGTAGCTACCGGTGTGGCGGTTGATTTCCACACGTAGGTCGACTTCGTCTTCAAAACGTTTTTTGGTTGCAGTGGCCAGGGCCACTTCCAGCGCTTCGAAAATGACGCCGGGCGGTACACCTTTTTCGTTGGATACCGATTCAACAACCAGCAGTACTTCTTTGCTCATCGTACGCCTCGCCTTGCGCAAGCCATTGGGCCCGGATAGTCCGCCGGGCCCGGCACGTCTCAGTCAAAACTGGGAATAATATTGGCCTTGTCGATCGAGTCGATCGGTAACAGGAACTCCTGGTTGTCCACCTGGACCACCACATCCTGCTCCTCCACACCGCGGAGAAGGCCCTGGAAGTTACGACGACCCTCGAAGGGTGAGCGCAGCTTGATCTTCACTTGTTCGCCGGCATGCGAGGCAAACTGTTCCAGCGTGAACAGTGGGCGATCCATGCCTGGAGAAGACACCTCGAGGGTGTACTCACTGCTGATTGGATCTTCCACATCGAGGATTGCGCTGGCCTGACGGCTGACTGCTTCGCAGTCGTCCACCAGAATACCGCCTTCCTTGTCGATGTAGATGCGCAGTACCGAATGCTTACCCTGGGAAACGTATTCGATCCCCCAGCACTGATAGCCCAGACCCTCGACAACCGGGGCCAACAAGGCCTGCAACTGTTCTAGCTTGCTCGACACCTGAACCCCCTCGTGCATGCTGTGCAAATAAAAAATGGGCGAAGCGCCCATCCCTGAAAGCGCCGTAGGACAACGACGCCGAAACTGTTCGGTTAGCAAAAAGCCCCTGAAAAGGGGCTCCGCTGAAGCTGGTTGCGGGGGCTGGATTTGAACCAACGACCTTCGGGTTATGAGCCCGACGAGCTACCAAGCTGCTCCACCCCGCGACAAAGCTGGGGCAAAAGTATAAGACCGAACCCTGTTGAGGGTCAAATCCAAACATTCACCTACAAGAAAGCCCGCTAAAGCGGGCTCTCAAGCTTTAATTGGTACCGAGAAGGGGACTCGAACCCCTACACCCTATGGGCACAACCACCTCAAGGTTGCGTGTCTACCAATTCCACCACCTCGGCAATACTACTACTTGAAACCCGTTACTTCTGCTCTTGAGCCGGAGGAGGTACATCACCCGTATTATTGGTGGTTTCGCTCTTCTGCTGTTGGAGCACCGGTACATCATCATTAACTGCCGGTTTTTGCGGCTCTTTCACTTCTAGCACTGCTGGATCTGGAAGACCTGCTTGGCTAAGCTGGTGAGCTTGTTGCTTCGCGAAGTATCCTAACCCAAGTGCTGTCAAAAAGAAAGTGGCAGCGAGTATAGCAGTTAATTTACTTAGGAACGTTGCAGAGCCTTGGCTCCCGAACACGGTGTTTGAGGCCCCCGCGCCGAAAGATGCACCTGCTTCAGCACCTTTACCCTGTTGCAACAGAACCAGCACTACAAGCGACAGCGCTGCCAACAGATGAAAAACAACGATGACTGTTTCCAGCATTTGTTCAGTTTCCTGCGGCGCGACAAATTGCACCGAATTCGTCTGCGTTCAGGGAAGCCCCACCAATGAGACCCCCATCGATATCCGGCATGCCGAACAGTTCGGCCGCATTGGCCGCCTTCACGCTGCCGCCGTATAGCAACTGCACCTTCGCAGCCACTTCAGCATCTTCTGCCGCCAACTGGCCGCGGATGGCGGCGTGCACATCCTGGGCCTGCTGTGGCGTGGCCGTAAGGCCCGTACCGATGGCCCATACAGGCTCATAGGCAATTACTGCATCGGCAAAAGCCTTAACACCGAATGCTTCGATGATACTGCTTAGTTGACGCCCGACAACTTCGAGCGTCTTGCCAGCCTCGCGCTCCTCAAGGGTTTCCCCTATGCAAAGCACTGGCTTCAAGCCTTTGGCCTGGGCTGCTGCAAACTTGCGATTGAGCACTTCGTCGGTTTCACCAATAATCTGGCGACGCTCCGAATGGCCAATCAACACCAACTTGCAACCTGCTTCAACCAGCTGCTCGGGAGCAACTTCCCCGGTCAGCGCACCCTGTTCGGGTTGTACAGCAGAATTCTGTGCGCCGACAGTAATTTCTTTACCTGCCAGGCCATCAATCACCTGATTGATGAACAAGGCCGGTGGAAATACGGCGACTTCCACTCCGCTCGGCAAGGCGAGATTACTCAAGCCTTTGGTCAGCTCAGCGACGCTAGCGCGGGTACCGTGCATTTTCCAGTTACCAGCTACCATAGGGCGACGCATGCTTTACCTCGTCGGTCAAAGTGGGCGCAGATCTTACCCAACCAGATCTGCGCTGGCAAGCGCCTTCAGACACAAACTTCGCCGACCAGTTTGGCCAGCGCTTCAGCATGGGCCCGCACCTGGCTTTCGTCCTCGCCCTCAACCATGACCCGCACCAACGGCTCGGTACCGGACTTGCGCAACAGCACACGCCCCCGCCCCGCCAGCGCTTCGGTGACCTTGGCACTGGCTTCCTTGACGGCGGGGTGCTCCAGCGGGTCGACCTTGCTGGCGCCAAAGCGCACATTGATCAGCACCTGCGGGCACTTGCGCAGGGCCTGACGGGCCTGGGCCAGGGTTTCGCCCCGGCGCTTGAGCGCCATCAACACCTGCAGCGCGGCAATGATCGCGTCGCCCGTTGTGGTGTGGTTGCAGCACACGACGTGACCGGAGTTTTCACCGCCGACCAGCCATTCACGCTCCAACAGCTCGGCCATGACGTAACGGTCGCCGACCTTGGCCCGCACAAACGGGATGTCCAGGTCCTTGAGCGCCAGCTCCAGGCCCAGGTTACTCATCAGCGTACCGACCACCCCGCCTTGCAGCTTGCCCTGTTCCTGCAGGTCGCGAGCAATGATGAACAGCAGCTCGTCACCGTCGACGATGGCGCCCGTGTGGTCGACCATCAGCACGCGATCGCCGTCACCGTCAAAGGCAATGCCGAGATCGGCATGCCCGACCAGTACAGCGGCCTGCAGCGATTCGATGTGTGTCGAGCCGCAACCTTCGTTGATGTTCAGGCCGTCCGGTTGCGCATGCAGCACGGTCACGTCGGCACCCAGCTCACGGAATACGCTGGGCGCAACCTTGTAGGTAGCACCATGGGCGCAGTCGACCACCAGCTTGAGGCCTTCGAAGCTGGTGCTGCTCGGCACGCTGCTCTTGCAGAATTCGATGTAGCGGCCGGCGGCATCGTTGATACGCGAAACCTTGCCCAGCTTGCCCGACTCGACAACGGTCATCGGTTGGTCGAGCAGCTCTTCGATCATCAGCTCGACCTCGTCCGGCAGCTTGGTGCCCTGACCCGAGAAGAACTTGATGCCGTTGTCATCGTGCGGGTTGTGCGAGGCACTGATGACGATGCCGGCTTCGGCGTGGAAGGTACGCGTGAGGTAGGCGATGGCCGGTGTCGGCATCGGCCCGAGCAGCATCACATCGGCACCTGCCGCGGACAGGCCGGCTTCGAGTGCGGACTCGAACATGTAGCCGGAGATACGCGTGTCCTTGCCCACCAGCACGCGGCAATGGCCTTGCTTGCGGAAGGCCATGCCGGCCGCCCAGCCAAGCTTCAGCATGAAGTCAGGCGTGATCGGGTATTCGCCGACGCGGCCACGAATGCCGTCGGTACCAAAGTATTTTCTGCTCATAGGGACTCCAATGTTCTTATTCGGCGTTTTGCACCGCAGCGATCATGCGTACCACATCAACGGTTTCGGCCACGTCATGTACCCGAAGGATGCTCGCCCCTTTGGTCATGGCCAACGCCGCCAGCGCAAGGCTGCCGTACAAGCGCTCGCCGACCGGACGTTCCAGCGTCAGGCCGATCATGCTCTTTCGTGAAACGCCCACCAGCAGTGGGCGCCCAAGGCGATAGAGCGCTTCCATGTGCTTGAACAGGCTCAGATTGTGCGCCAGTGTCTTGGCGAAACCGAAGCCTGGGTCAAGGATGATTCTATCAGCGTCGATGCCCGCTGCTGCGCAGGCGGCCATCCGCTGTTCAAGATAACGAGTGACGTCGGCGGTCACGTCCTGGTACTGCGGATCGTCCTGCATGTTGCCTGGCTCGCCACGCATGTGCATGAGGCACACCGGCAGACCGGTATCCGCCGCAGCGTCCAGGGCGCCATCGCGCTCCAGGGCCCGCACGTCGTTGATCAGCCCGGCCCCCAGGCGCGCGGCTTCACGCATGACAGCAGGCGTGGAGGTATCGACCGAAATGACCACGTCGAGGCGACTGTTGATGGCCTCGACCATTGGCGCCACACGCTCCAGCTCCTCGGTCACCGAGACTGCACGCGCACCCGGGCGCGTGGACTCGCCACCGATGTCGATCAGCGTTGCGCCGGCGGCAACCATCGCTTCGGCGTGGCGCAGGGCCTCGTCGCGCTGACTGAAACGACCGCCATCGGAGAAGGAATCGGGGGTGATATTGAGAATACCCATGACATGGGTATGCGACAAATCAAGAACCCGGTTGCCGCAAGGCAACCGGGTGGGGTACTGCACTGAGCTCATAGATGCCCTTAGTGTTCAGCCGCTGGGCCGCCGATTGGCGATTCCGGACGCTCATCCTGGGCCGCAGGCGTGCCCGAGTGCTTGTCATCGTCCCAATCACGTGGCTCACGTGGTGTGCGCCCAGCCATGATGTCGTCAATCTGATCGGCATCGATGGTCTCGTACTTCATCAGCGCTTCGGTCATCGCCTCGAGCTTGTCGCGGTTGTCGATCAGCAACTGCTTGGCAGTGGCATAGCACTGATCGATGATGCTGCGCACCTCGGAGTCGATCAATTTGGCAGTCTCGCCGGACACGCTGGCATGCTGGCTACCGGCACTGCGGCCGAGGAACACCTCGCCCTCTTCCTCTGCATACATCAGCGGGCCGAGCTTCTCGGACAGGCCCCACTTGGTCACCATGTTACGAGCGAGCTGGCTGGCGCGCATGATGTCGTTGGACGCGCCAGTGGTCACGCCATCGAAGCCCAAGGTCATCTCCTCGGCGATACGGCCGCCATACAGCGAGCAGATCTGGCTGATCAGCGCACGCTTGGAGAGGCTGTAGCGGTCTTCTTCCGGCAGGAACATGGTCACACCCAAGGCACGACCACGCGGGATGATCGAAACCTTGTAGACCGGGTCGTGCTCAGGCACCAGGCGACCGACAATGGCGTGGCCGGCCTCGTGATAGGCAGTGTTTCTCTTTTCCTTTTCGGACATGACCATGGTCTTGCGCTCGGCGCCCATCATGATCTTGTCCTTGGCCAGCTCGAACTCTTTCATTTCGACCAGGCGCTTGTTGGAACGCGCGGCAAACAGCGAAGCCTCGTTGACCAGGTTGGCCAGGTCGGCACCGGAGAAGCCTGGGGTACCCCGCGCGATGACCGCCGGGTTGACGTTCTCGCCGATCGGCACCTTGCGCATGTGCACCTTGAGGATCTGCTCGCGACCACGAATGTCCGGCAGGCCAACCACCACCTGACGGTCGAAGCGGCCGGGGCGCAGCAGCGCAGGGTCGAGCACATCCGGACGGTTGGTGGCGGCGATGACGATGATGCCATCATTCATCTCGAAGCCGTCCATCTCCACCAGCAACTGGTTGAGGGTTTGCTCACGCTCGTCGTGACCGCCGCCCATACCGGCGCCACGATGGCGACCAACGGCGTCGATTTCGTCGATGAAGATGATGCACGGGGCGTGCTTCTTGGCCTGCTCGAACATGTCGCGCACACGGCTGGCACCGACACCCACGAACATTTCCACGAAGTCCGAACCGGAAATGGTGAAGAACGGTACTTTCGCCTCGCCCGCGATGGCCTTGGCCAGCAGGGTCTTACCGGTACCGGGTGGGCCGACCATCAGCACACCGCGCGGGATACGGCCACCTAGGCGCTGGAACTTGCCCGGATCGCGCAGGAACTCGACCAGCTCGCCAACCTCTTCCTTGGCCTCGTCGCAGCCCGCAACGTCAGCCAGCGTGGTCTTGACCTGGTCTTCGGACAGCAGGCGCGCCTTGCTCTTGCCGAAGCTCATCGGCCCGCCCTTGCCGCCCGCGCCACCTTGCATCTGGCGCATGAAGAACATGAACACGGCAATGATCACCAGGATCGGGAAGCTCGCCACCAGCAACTGCGTCCAGATGCTCTGTTGCTCAGGCTGCTTGCCTTCGACGACCACGTGGTTGTCGACCAGATCGCCGATCAGGCCATTGTCGGTGATGGCCGGGCGCACAGTCTTGAAGTTGTCGCCATCGGTGCGCTTGCCAGTAATGATGTAGCCATCGACGGTCACACGCTCGACTTTGCCATCCTTGACCTGCTGGATGAAGTCGGAGTAGTTGAGGGTCTGCGGCTCGTTAGGGCTGGAGAAGTTGTTCATCACTGTCACCAGGACAGCTGCGATGATCAACCACAGGATCAGATTCTTTGCCATGTCGTTCAATTAGCTACCCTCTGAGGCCGGCGCACGACGCAGCCGTGCCTCGCATGATATTCATCGCCCTAACTTACTACATTACCTACGCAGCCGCAGGCACCGTCTGTAACCCTTTGTGAAAGCTAGACTACACGAAGTTCGGACGATCCTGACGCAGCGGCCGATTGGAATTAACTATCGACCACCCCGCTTCACACCTTTCATTACCCTTTGAAGCCCCTGCCCAACAGGTATTGCTCGCGGGAACGGTCCCGTGACGACGACGGCTTGCGCATTTGCACCTTGTCGAACTTGCTGCGCACGTCCTTCAGGTACACGTCAAAACCTTCGCCCTGGAAAATCTTGATCAGGAAGTCGCCGCCGGGCTTGAGTACGCGGGTCGCCAGATCGAGGGCCAGCTCGCAGAGGAACATGGCACGCGGAATGTCCACCGCGGGCGTACCACTCATATTGGGGGCCATGTCGGAAATCACAAGGTCTACATGCGAATCGCCCACCGCTTCGAGAATGCGCTGCAGCACTTCGTCGTGGGTGAAGTCACCTTGAATGAAGGTCACGTCGGCGATCGAGTCCATTTCCAGAATGTCGGAAGCGATCAGGCGCCCCTGGCCACCAATCAGACGACTGGTCACCTGGGACCAGCCACCAGGGGCCGCGCCGAGGTCGATCACGCTCATGCCTGGGCGGATAAGGCGGTCCTTCTCCTGGATCTCCAGCAGTTTGTAGCTCGCACGCGAGCGATACCCATCCTTCTGCGCCTGCTTCACAAAAGGGTCGTTGAAATGCTCTCGCAGCCAGTTTGCGCTGCTTTTGGAACGTTGTACCACGGGGCACCTCGATGATATGCGTCGTGATTGACTGGGCGGAGCCGGTGGCCCTCGGGTAAAATGCCGGTCAATTTTACAGAATCAGACGGAAAGGGTCAGATTATGCCGCTCAATAACGAGCAGAAGAAGCAATACAAGTCCATTGGTCATGACCTGAAGCCGGTCCTGATCGTTGCTGGCAACGGTTTGAATGAAGGCGTGATCGCCGAACTGGAGCGCGCACTGGTCGACCATGAGCTGATCAAGGTCGAGATTCGCTCGGAAGACCGCGAAGAACGCGCCGAGACCATCGCCGAGCTGTGCAAGGCCGGCCGTGCCGAGCTGGTGCAGACCATCGGCAAGAAAGCCCTGATCTACCGCAAGAACCCACAGCCGAACAAGCAGCTGTCCAACATCCACCGTTACAAGTAACGGTAGCTCCGATCAGTGGCGCGGTGAACGCGCCCTGACCGGTACCGGCTGGGCCACCAGCACGATGCCGGAAAAGCCCAGCACCAGGAAGCAGAACATCTGCCAGCGCTCGCCCACGGAAATACCGTAGCGCAAGGTGTAATACCCCACGCAGGCCCCGAAGCCGAGCAACAGCATCTGGCCGCGGAACTGCCGCCACCAGGCCGCCAGGCCGTCCACCCTCGCCAGCACTGCCAGCTGGGTCAACAAGCCAAGCAACGCCACGCCGATCAACCAGCGGTCGATCTGCCCGGCGATATCCTGCACCAGCAGCGGGGCCAGGCCACTGACCTTGAGCGCAGGCACCAGCCCCACATGGAACACCCACAGGCCACCGACCCAAAAAACCTGGGCCAGTTGCCAGAGGATCCCCTCGAGGGATGGCGCCCGCAGGCGTCGGTCAGATGTGCTTGACTTCGACAATCTCGTACTCGACCGTGCCACTAGGCGTCTTGACGACGACAGTATCACCTTCTTCCTTGCCGATGATGGCACGGGCAATGGGTGCGCCGCTCGACAGCTTGCCCTGCTTCACGTCAGCTTCATCCTCGCCAACGATCTGGTAGGTCACCTCTTCATCGGTTTCGGTGTTGGCCAGTACCACGGTGGTACCGAAAATCACCTTGCCGGTGTGAGGGATGGTGGTCACATCGATGACCACCGAATTCTGCAGACGGCCTTCGATATCACGGATACGCGCTTCGACCATGCCCTGCTCCTCACGGGCGGCATGGTATTCGGCGTTTTCCTTGAGGTCACCCAGCTCACGCGCTTCACCAATGGCCTGACTCAGGCGCGGGCGCTCGGTCTTGCTCAGGAACAGGTGCTCTTCTTCCAGGGCGCGAGCGCCCTGGACGGTCATCGGGTATTTGGTAATGCTCATGCTTTCAGTCCTGCATGCAGATCCTGCAAGCGACGAACGGTCTTTTCCGGACCGAATTTCAGCGCTTCGCAGATGGCTTCACCAGCCGCAATGGTAGTGGTGCAGTAAATCTTGTGCTGCAGCGCATTGCGACGAATCGAGTAGGAGTCGGCGATCGACTGGCGACCTTCGGTGGTGTTGATGATCAGCGACACTTCGTCGTTCTTGATCATGTCGACCACGTGAGGGCGACCTTCGGTCACTTTGTTCACACGGCGCACTTTCAGGCCAGCCGCCTCGATAACCTTGGCGGTGCCGGCAGTGGCAACCACTTCGAAGCCCAGGGCGATCAGGTCGCGGGCAACGCCGGCCACTTGTGGCTTGTCGTCATCGCGCACGCTGATGAACGCGGTACCGCCAGTCGGCAGCACTTCGCTGGCCCCCATCTGGGCTTTGGCGAAGGCTTCACCGAAGCTGTCACCGACACCCATGACTTCACCGGTCGATTTCATCTCAGGGCCGAGGATCGGGTCAACCCCTGGGAACTTGGCGAACGGGAAGACGGCTTCCTTCACGCTGTAGAAGTTCGGGATGATTTCCTGTGTGAAACCCAGCTCTTTCAGGGTTTTACCCGCCATGACACGGGCTGCGATCATCGCCAGGGACGTGCCGATGCACTTGGACACGAACGGTACGGTACGCGAGGCACGCGGGTTGACTTCGATCACGTAGATCTTGTCGCCCTGCAGGGCCAGCTGCACGTTCATCAGGCCGACCACGCCCAGCTCCAGCGCCATTTTCTTGACCTGAACGCGGACTTCGTCCTGCACTTCCTTGCTCAGCGAGTAAGGTGGCAGCGAGCACGCCGAGTCGCCGGAGTGTACGCCAGCCTGCTCGATGTGCTGCATGATCGCGCCGATGACCACGTCAGTGCCGTCGCACACCGCATCCACGTCCATCTCGATGGCGCAGTTGAGGAAGTGGTCGAGCAGTACCGGGCTGTCGTTCGACACTTGTACCGCTTCACGCAGGTAGCGCTTGAGCTCGTCCAGCTCGTAGACGATCTCCATGGCACGGCCGCCCAGCACGTAGGACGGACGCACGACCAGCGGGTAGCCGATGCTGCCCGCAGCACGGATAGCTTCTTCTTCGCTGCGCACGGTGGCGTTTGGCGGCTGCAGCAGGCTCAGGCGCTGAACCATCTGCTGGAAGCGCTCACGGTCTTCGGCGCGGTCGATGGCGTCAGGGCTGGTACCGATGATCGGCACGCCAGCTTCTTCCAGAGCGCGGGCCAGCTTCAGCGGGGTCTGGCCGCCGTAGTGAACGATCACGCCCTTCGGCTTCTCGACGCGGCAGACTTCCAGCACGTCTTCCAGGGTCAACGGCTCGAAGTACAGGCGGTCGGAAGTGTCGTAGTCGGTGGAGACGGTTTCCGGGTTGCAGTTGACCATGATGGTCTCGTAACCGTCTTCACGCAGCGCCAGGGCGGCGTGTACGCAGCAGTAGTCGAACTCGATACCTTGGCCGATACGGTTCGGGCCGCCACCCAGGATCATGATCTTGTCGCGGGTCGACGGATTGGCCTCGCACTCTTCCTCGTAGGTGGAGTACAGGTAGGCGGTGTCGGTGGCGAACTCGGCGGCGCAGGTGTCGACGCGCTTGTACACCGGGAACACTTCCAGCTTGTGGCGGTGGCGACGCAGGTTCTTGTCGGTGATACCCAGCAGCACTGCCAGGCGCTGGTCCGAGAAGCCCTTGCGCTTGAGGCGCAGCATGTAGTCCTTGTCGATTGCCGACAGGGCCAGGGTCTTGACCTTCTCTTCTTCCTTGATCAGGTCTTCCATCTGCACCAGGAACCACATGTCGATGCCGGTCAGATTGAAGATTTCTTCGCAGGTCATGCCCGAACGCATGGCGTCAGCCACATACCAGATACGCTCGGCACCCGGCACGGTCAGTTCGCGCTTGAGGATGCTGGCGGCTTCCGGGCTGGCCAGGTCGACTTTCGGGTCGAGGCCGCAGGCGCCGACTTCCAGGCCGCGCAGGGCTTTCTGCAGGGATTCCTGGAAAGTACGGCCGATGGCCATGACTTCACCCACGGATTTCATCTGGGTGGTCAGGCGGGCGTCGGCTTTCGGGAATTTCTCGAAGGCGAAGCGTGGCAGCTTGGTGACGACGTAGTCGATCGACGGCTCGAAGGACGCCGGGGTGCGACCGCCAGTGATGTCGTTCTGCAGCTCGTCGAGGGTGTAACCAATGGCCAGCTTGGCGGCGATCTTGGCGATCGGGAAGCCGGTGGCCTTGGAAGCCAGGGCGGACGAACGCGACACGCGCGGGTTCATCTCGATGACGACCATGCGGCCGGTGTTCGGGCAAATGCCGAACTGGACGTTGGAACCGCCGGTTTCCACACCGATTTCACGCAGCACCGCCAGCGAGGCGTTGCGCATGATCTGGTATTCCTTGTCGGTCAGGGTCTGCGCCGGGGCAACAGTGATCGAGTCACCGGTGTGCACACCCATCGGGTCGAAGTTTTCGATCGAGCAGACGATGATGCAGTTGTCCTTCTTGTCGCGGACCACCTCCATCTCGTATTCCTTCCAGCCGATCAGCGATTCGTCGATCAGCAGCTCTTTGGTCGGCGACAGGTCCAGACCACGGGTGCAGATTTCTTCGAACTCTTCACGGTTGTAAGCGATACCGCCGCCGGTGCCGCCCATGGTGAACGACGGGCGAATGATGCATGGGAAGCCGAGCTTCTCGAGGACCGCATTGGCCTCTTCCATGCTGTGGGCGATACCGGAGCGCGGGCACTCCAGGCCGATGTCCTTCATGGCCTTGTCGAAGCGCGAGCGGTCTTCGGCCTTGTCGATGGTGTCAGCGTTGGCACCGATCATCTCTACACCGAACTTTTCCAGAACGCCGTGGCGCTCCAGGTCCAGGGCGCAGTTCAGGGCGGTCTGGCCACCCATGGTCGGCAGGACGGCGTCCGGGCGCTCTTTCTCGATGATCTTGGCCACCGATTGCCACTTGATCGGCTCGATGTAGGTGGCGTCGGCCATGGCCGGGTCGGTCATGATGGTGGCTGGGTTGGAGTTCACCAGGATGACGCGGAAACCTTCCTCGCGCAGGGCTTTACAGGCCTGGGCGCCGGAGTAGTCGAATTCGCAGGCCTGGCCGATCACGATCGGGCCAGCGCCGAGAATCAGGATGCTTTTGATGTCTGTACGTTTTGGCATGGTGGTCACTCAAATCCGGGGTCAGTCGGCAAGCCGCTTTGAACAATCTGGGTCAGGCGCTGCCGGGCGCGGCAGGTGCCGGCCCGGGGCCTTGAAGCAGGATGCTCAGCGGCGCTTGGCCATGGCATCGGTGAAACGATCGAACAGAGGCGCGACGTCGGTCGGGCCCGGGCTCGCTTCAGGGTGGCCCTGGAAGCTGAACGCGCTCTTGTCGGTACGCTCGATACCCTGCAGGGTGCCGTCGAACAGCGACTTGTGAATGGCGCGAACGTTACCCGGCAGGGTCGCCTCGTCAACGGCGAAGCCGTGGTTCTGGCTGGTGATCATGACCACACCGGTATCCAGGTCCTGGACCGGGTGGTTGGCACCGTGGTGGCCGTGGCCCATTTTCACGGTCTTGGCGCCGGAAGCCAGGGCCAGCAGCTGGTGGCCGAGGCAGATGCCGAATACCGGAATCTCGGTTTCGAGGATTTCCTTGATCGCCTGGATCGCGTAGTCGCACGGCTCAGGGTCACCAGGGCCGTTGGACAGGAACACGCCGTCCGGGTTGAGTGCCAGCACTTCGCTGGCCGGGGTCTGGGCTGGTACCACGGTCACGCGGCAGCCGCGGGCCACCAGCATGCGCAGGATGTTCAGCTTGACGCCATAGTCGAAGGCAACCACGTGGTACGGCAGGTCGGCAGCGTCGATGGTCGGGTGGCTGTCGGTTTTCAGCTCCCACACACTGGAGCGCCACTCGTAACGTTCCTTGGTGGAGACGACCTTGGCCAGGTCCATGCCCTTCAGGCCCGGGAAGCCGCGGGCAGCAGCGATGGCAGCTTCTTCGCTGATGTTGTCACCCGCCAGAATGCAGCCGTTCTGGGCGCCCTTTTCACGCAGGATACGGGTAAGGCGACGGGTGTCGATGCCGGCGATGGCGACGACGTTGTTGGCCTTGAGGTACTCAGGCAGCGACTGGGTATTACGCCAGTTGCTGGCCAGCAGCGGCAGGTCACGGATGACCAGGCCTGCGGACCAGACGCGGTTCGACTCGGCGTCTTCCGGGGTAGTACCGGTGTTGCCGATGTGCGGGTAGGTCAGGGTAACGATTTGCTGCGCGTAGGAAGGGTCTGTAAGGATTTCCTGGTAGCCGGTCATAGCGGTGTTGAATACCACCTCACCAACGGTCTGACCGTCGGCACCGATGGCTTCACCGCGGAAAATACTGCCGTCGGCAAGGGCGAGTATGGCTGGCTTTGTCAAGAAGACCTCCCGTAAATCAAGCATGAAAGGGCGATCGCAGGTTGCAAAAAAGCGGAGTGACGTATGGACACGTCACCCCGCTTTCATGTGCTGAATTCAATTCGCTGCGCGCTTTTAGTGGACACACTAAAGCTGTAGCTTACAGAAAAGTGTGTTTTCGGTCTACCGTGGATGTGTCTCTAAAACACATCAATGCGACAGACTGACATCTGTGTTGGCTTCTACGCGGGCTGGTGCGCTTCCACAGGGATCGCACCAGCCCAAGAGCAACGCCGCACCTGTGGGAGCGGGCAAGCCCGCGAAGAAGCCCACACCACACTCACGGCTTAACGCAGCTCAAGCACATCCTGCATGTCGTACAGCCCCGGCTCACGCCCGTCCAGCCACAGCGCCGCACGCACGGCACCCTTGGCGAAGGTCATGCGGCTGGAGGCCTTGTGGGTGATTTCCAGGCGCTCGCCTTCGGCAGCGAACAACACGGTGTGATCGCCCACCACATCGCCGGCACGCACGGTGGCGAAACCGATGGTTTTGCGATCACGCGCGCCGGTTTGCCCTTCACGGCCATACACGGCCACTTCCTGCAGATCACGGCCCAGCGCATTGGCAACCACTTCACCCATGCGCAGTGCAGTACCCGACGGCGCATCGACCTTGTGCCGGTGGTGCGCCTCGATGATTTCGATATCGACATCATCGCCCAGCACCCGCGCAGCCATATCCAGCAGCTTGAGGCTAAGGTTGACACCCACGCTGAAGTTGGCGGCGAACACGATTGGAATGTCCTTGCCGGCCTCCGCCAACAACTGCTTCTCTTCGACTGTAAAACCGGTCGTGCCGATGATCATCGCCTTGCCGTGCTTGCGGCAGAACGCGAGGTTTTTCAGGGTCACCGAGGGGTGAGTGAAATCGATCAGCACATCGAACTCGTCGGCAACCTTGGCCAGGTCGTCGGACAACAGCACGCCAATTCGGCCAAGTGCCGCCAGCTCTCCGGCATCAGCCCCGACCAACGAGCTGTCAGGGCGATCGATCGCCGCAGTCAGCCCCGCGCCCGGGGTTTGTTGCACGGCTTCGATGAGGGTTTTGCCCATCCGCCCCGCCGCGCCCATCACTGCAATACGTCGCATAACCTGTTCCTTGTCAGAGATCGCCGAAGAAGCGCTTCACACCATCGAACCAGCCGCTGGCCTTGGGCGAGTGGGAACTGTCACCTTCCAGCGAATCACGCAGCTCTTCGAGCAGCTCGCGCTGACGGCGACTGAGATTGACCGGGGTTTCTACGGCCACACGGCACAGCAGGTCACCCGCACCACCACCACGCACCGGGGCAACGCCCTTGCCACGCAGACGGAACTGCTTACCAGTCTGGGTGCCTTCCGGAATCTTCAGCTTCACGCGACCATCCAGGGTCGGCACTTCCAGCTCGCCACCCAGGGCAGCATCGGTGTAGCTGATCGGCACTTCACAGTACAAATGCTTGCCGTCGCGCTGGAAAATCTCGTGCTCACGCACGCTGATCACCACGTACAGATCGCCAGTCGGGCCACCATGAGTACCGGCCTCGCCCTCACCCGACAGACGGATACGGTCGCCGGTATCGACACCTGCCGGCACCTTGACCGACAGCGTCTTGTATTCCTCGACACGACCTTCACCATGGCACGAAGTGCACGGGTCGGTAATGATCTTGCCTTGGCCATGGCAGCGCGGGCAGGTTTGCTGCACCGAGAAGAAGCCTTGCTGCATGCGTACCTGGCCGATGCCGCCACAGGTCGGGCAGGTCGACGGGGTCGAGCCCTTCTTGGCACCGGAACCGTCGCAAGGCTTGCAGTTGACCAGGGTGGGCACGCGGATGCTGACCGTGGTGCCACGCACCGCTTCTTCCAGGTTCAGCTCCAGGGTGTAGCGCAGGTCGCTGCCGCGCTGGGCACCGCCTCGACCGCCACCGCGACCACCGCCGCCGAAGAAGTCGCTGAACACATCGCCGAAGATGTCGGAGAAGTTGGCACCACCAAAGCCGGCACCACCGCCACCCATGCTTGGGTCGACACCTGCATGGCCATACTGGTCGAAGGCCGCACGCTTGCTCGCGTCCGACAGCACTTCGTAGGCCTCGTTGGCCTCCTTGAACTTGTCTTCCGATTCTTTATCGCCCGGGTTGCGGTCCGGGTGGTACTTCATCGCCAAACGGCGGTAAGCCTTCTTGAGGTCCGCTTCAGTGGCGCCGCGCTCGACACCCAGGACCTCATAATAATCACGCTTGGACATAGGTCATTTGCACCTTGTTGGGCGTGTGGCATCTGCGCCACGCCATCAGCACCCGCGTGCGACCCTCAAGAGCCGCTGACAGATGCTGTAAAAATTCTCGAATTCCAGATACGCCAACGCGGGAGCAAGCCCCCGCGCGGCGACATCCTACCAGCTCACCGGCAAACGACGGTGAACCGGCCGACAACATGCAGGGATTACTGCTTGTTGTTGTCTTTCACTTCTTCGAACTCGGCGTCAACCACGTCATCGTGCTTGGCTTCCGGCTCGGCCTGCTGCGCGCCACCCTGAGGCTGTTCAGCCGACTGCTCGGCGTACATCTTCTGGGCAACCGGGGCAGAGACCTTGGACAGCTCTTCAACCTTGGCGTCGATGGCAGCCTTGTCGTCGCCTTTGACAGCGGCTTCCAGGGCAACAACGGCGGCCTCGATGGCGGTTTTCTCTTCAGCGGTAACCTTGTCACCTGCATCAGCGACCATCTTGCGGGTCGAGTGTACCAGCGCGTCACCCTGGTTACGGGCAGCAGCCAGCTCTTCGAACTTGCGGTCTTCCTCGGCGTTGGCCTCGGCGTCACGCACCATGCGCTCGATCTCTTCGTCCGACAGGCCGGAGTTGGCCTTGATCACGATCGACTGAGTCTTGCCGGTGGCCTTGTCTTTCGCACCTACGTGCAGGATGCCGTTGGCGTCGATGTCGAAGGTCACTTCGATTTGCGGCACGCCGCGCGGTGCTGGCGGAATGTCAGCCAGGTCGAACTTGCCCAGCGACTTGTTCTGCGCAGCCTGCTTACGCTCACCTTGCAGCACGTGAATGGTCACGGCGCTCTGGTTGTCGTCGGCAGTCGAGAACACCTGCGACTTCTTGGTCGGGATGGTGGTGTTCTTCTCGATCAGCGCGGTCATCACGCCGCCCATGGTTTCGATACCCAGGGTCAGCGGGCTTACGTCCAGCAGCAGGACGTCTTTCACGTCACCGGCCAGTACCGCGCCTTGGATGGCAGCGCCCATGGCGACGGCCTCGTCCGGGTTGACGTCCTTGCGCGCTTCTTTACCGAAGAAGTCGGCCACTTCTTTCTGCACCAGCGGCATACGGGTCTGACCGCCGACCAGGATCACGTCGTCGATCTTGCTGGCGTCGATGCCGGCGTCTTTCAGGGCGATGCGGCAAGGCTCGATGGTACGCTTGACCAGGTCTTCGACCAGCGACTCCAGCTTGGCGCGGGAGATCTTCACGTTCAGGTGCTTAGGACCGGTGGCATCTGCAGTGATGTACGGCAGGTTGACGTCGGTCGACTGAGCGGACGACAGCTCGATCTTGGCTTTTTCTGCGGCTTCTTTCAGACGCTGCAGGGCCAGAGGATCGTTCTTCAGGTCCATGCCCGACTCTTTCTTGAACTCGTCGACAAGGTAGTCGATCAGGCGCATGTCGAAGTCTTCGCCACCCAGGAAGGTGTCGCCGTTGGTAGCCAGTACTTCGAACTGGTGCTCACCGTCGACTTCGGCGATTTCGATGACCGAAACGTCGAAGGTACCACCACCCAGGTCATAAACGATGACGGTGTGGTCGCCCTTGGCCTTGTCCATACCGTAAGCCAGTGCAGCGGCAGTCGGCTCGTTGATGATGCGTTTTACGTCCAGGCCAGCGATGCGGCCGGCGTCTTTGGTAGCCTGACGCTGGCTGTCGTTGAAGTAGGCCGGAACGGTGATGACCGCTTCGGTGACTGGCTCGCCGAGGTAGTCTTCGGCGGTCTTCTTCATTTTCTTCAGGACTTCGGCGCTGATCTGCGGCGGAGCCATTTCCTTGCCAGCAGCCTCAACCCAGGCGTCACCGTTGTTCGCCTTGACGATCTTGTACGGCACCAGCTTGATGTCTTTCTGCACGACATCTTCTTCGAAGCGGCGGCCAATCAGGCGCTTCACTGCGAACAGGGTGTTGTGCGGGTTGGTGACTGCCTGGCGCTTGGCCGACTGGCCGACCAGGATTTCGCCATCGTTGGCGTAGGCCACGATCGAAGGGGTAGTACGCGCACCTTCGGCGTTTTCGATGACTTTGACGTTACCGTTTTCCAGAATGGAGACGCACGAGTTGGTGGTCCCCAGGTCGATACCGATGATTTTACCCATGTTAACTCTCCCGAAACTTGAATTTGGTAGCAGCGACTACTTTGGCCAACTGCGGTAATACTTGAAGGCTTGACACCTAGATGGGGATGCCCCGAAGGATTTCAAGCCTTTTCATTGATCGAGGGTTGCGCCGCGCTCGGCGCCTTGCTGACCACCACCATGGCGGGGCGCAGCAGGCGGCCGTTCAGCAGGTAACCCTTCTGGAACACGTTCAACACGCTGTTTGGCTCGACCTCGGCGTTTTCCTGCATGGCCATGGCCTGGTGGTGCTCAGGGTTGAACGGCTGGCCGTGCGGGTCGACGGCTTCAAGGTTGTAGCGCTTGAGGGTGTCCTGGAACATCTTCAGGGTCAGCTCGACACCCTCGCGGATCTGCTTGACGTGCTCATCGTCGGCACTGGAGTGAGCCAGGGCCAGTTCCAGGCTGTCGATCACCGGCAGCAAGTCGCTGGAGAACTTCTCCAGGGCGAACTTGTGGGCTTTCTCCACATCCTGCTCGGCACGACGGCGTACGTTCTGCAGGTCGGCAACGGCGCGCAGCGCCTGGTCCTTGGCTGCGGCCAGCTGTTCCTCGAGCTCCAGAACACGGGTATCAGCTGCATTGCCTGCACCGGTTTCTTCCACGTTAAGGTCTTTCTCGTTCAGCTGCTCATCAGCCATGGGGTCTCTCCTGCGCAATTTTGTGGACTGCGAGCCAGGCTCGCCTTGGATGTCGGCTATATGGGGCCGGAAAAACCAGGTTCAAGGGGCAAGGTGGTTTTCAAGGCTGCAACAGAATCTGCGAAGGGGCATTGGCAGGCCCGAAAAAAGTACTGTATAAATAACCAGACCTGATTTCCGGGAGCCGACCCCATGCTGGTGCACCTGTCCATTCACAACTACGCCATCGTCGAGCACCTCGACCTCGAAATCGCCCGTGGCATGTCCGTCATCACTGGCGAGACCGGCGCCGGCAAATCGATCATGCTCGACGCCCTCGGCCTTGCCCTGGGCGACCGTGCCGACAGCGGCGTGGTGCGCCCCGGCACCGACAAGGCGGACATCCTGGCCACCTTCGACCTGGTGGACATTCCCGAAGCGCACGCCTGGCTGGCCGAGCGCGACCTGGACAACGAAGGCCTGTGCATCTTGCGCCGGGTGATCACCGCCGAAGGCCGCAGCCGCGGTTACATCAACGGCACGCCCTGCCCCCTCGGCGACCTCAAGGCGCTGGGCGAACTGCTGATCGATATCCACAGCCAGCACGAGCACCAGTCCCTGCTCAAGACCGACACCCACCGTCGCCTGCTTGACGAGTATGCCGGCGCCGTCGACCTGGCCCGCCAGGTACAGCTTGCAGCCAAGCGCTGGAACCAGACCCGCCTGGAGCTGGAGCGCCTGTCCAACTCGGGCGACGAGCAGCGCGCCCGCCACCAGTTGCTCAGTTACCAGTTGGAAGAACTGGACAACCTCGGCCTGGGCGAGCACGAACTGGAGCAGCTGGAGCAGGAACACAAGAACCTGACCAGCGCCGAAGCCCTGTTCGGCATCTGCCGCCAGGTCATCGACCAGTGCAGCGAGAGTGATTCGGGCAATGTGCTGAGCGCCCTCACCTCCAGCCTCAACCGCCTGGGTGCCGCCACCAACTCGCCCAAGGCGCTGAGCGAAGCGGCCAACCTGATCGCCAGCGCGCAGATTCAGGTCGAGGAAGCCGTGGGCGAACTCAACCGCTTCCTCGACAACTTCGACGCCGACCCGATGCGCCTGCAAGCCCTGGAGGAGCGCCTGGACACCATCTACACCCTGGCGCGCAAACACCGGGTGCACCCCACCGAACTGCCCCACCTGCAACAGCAACTGATGGAGGAGCTGGAAGGCCTTAACGCCAGTGACGAGTCGATCGAGCGGCTGGGCGAAGAGCTTGCCGCCTACGCCCAGCACTATAAAGAGAAGGCACGCGAACTCAGCGGCCTGCGCCAGCAAGCAGCGCAGCAGCTGGCAGGCGCGGTGGAGCAGGAAATCCAGCGCCTGGGCATGCCTGGCGGGCGCTTCTGCATCGAACTGACAGCGAACGAAGGCACCGAACTGTCACCCCATGGCCTGGAGCAGATCGAACTGCTGGTCAGTGCCAACCCTGGCCAGCCGCTCAAGGCCCTGGCGAAGGTGGCGTCGGGTGGCGAACTGTCGCGTATCAGCCTGGCGATCCAGGTCATTACCGCGCAGACCTCGCGCATTCCTACCCTGGTGTTCGACGAAGTCGACGTGGGCATTGGCGGGCCAACGGCAGAAATCGTCGGCCAACTGCTGCGGCGCCTGGGCGAACGCGGCCAGGTACTGACCGTGACCCACCTGCCGCAGGTGGCGGCGCAGGGGCATCACCATTTGTTCGTGCACAAGGTGCGCAACAGCGACACCACCCACACCGCCGTGGCTAGCCTTGGCAAGCGTGAGCGCGTGGAAGAAGTGGCGCGGATGCTCGGCGGGATCGACCTGACCAAGGAGTCCCTGGCCCATGCACGCAAGATGGTGGTGAGCGGCAAGGCCTGAGCCTTGCTTTTCCAGGACGATTCGCGGGCACGCCCGCTCCCACTGGGTGATCACAGGATCTGAAACCTGAGGTGTACCTGTGGGAGCGGGCGCGCCCGCGAAGAGGCCGGCACGGACAACACATCTTTCAGCCCCAGAAAGCACAAAGGCGACCCGAAGGTCGCCTTTGCTATCCATAACGAAAAACCGTTACTTCTTCTTACGCACATACAGGACCAGATTGTGGTCCACCAGCTCGAAGCCATGCTCGGCCACGATTTCGCGCTGGCGCTTCTCGATTTCGGCATCCATGAATTCGATGACTTCACTGGTATCCACGTTCACCATGTGGTCGTGGTGACCGCCATCGGCCAGCTCGAACACTGCATGACCGCCGTCGAAGTTGTGGCGAACCACCAGACCCGCCGCCTCGAACTGGGTCAGCACGCGATAGACGGTGGCCAGGCCTACATCCTCGCCAGCCTCCATCAGCGCCTTGTAGACATCCTCTGCACTCATGTGACGCTGCTCGGTAGAGTCGAGCATCTGAAGGATCTTGACTCGAGGCAGGGTCACCTTGAGACCGGCTTTGCGCAATTCGCTATTTTCAACCATGGTCAGCTTTCTCGCCGATGCTGCTTCGCAGCTTCTCTTAATACGGGTATGATCGGGGTTTACGTTGTCCAGCCAAGATAGTGGAAGTCGCCCACCGATGCAAAACACCAAGCTCTTGCTAACCAGCCTCACCCTAGTGGGACTGCTCGCACTCGCCGGTTGCTCGTTTCCCGGGGTTTACAAAATCGACATCCAGCAGGGCAATGTCGTCACGCAAGACATGATAGACCAATTACGCCCGGGAATGACCCGCCGGCAAGTAAGGTTTATCATGGGCAACCCGCTTATTCAGGACACCTTCAACACCAATCGTTGGGATTACCTGTACAGCCTGCAGCCTGGTGGCGGTAAGCGCCAGCAAGAACGCATGAGTGTATTTTTCAACGAAAGCGATCAACTGGTCAGCCTGTCTGGCGACTTCATGCCAGGCGTAAGCCGCGATCAGGAAATCCTCGGCGGCAGCAGCGACACCACCGTCAGCCCGGCCACCGAGCCAGGCCAGACCGAACAGCCGGCAGCGCAACCTGAAGAAAAACCGGCCAAGCCTGGTTCGACCGAAGAGTCCATCCAGCGCGAGATCGACACCATCGAGACCACCCCGGTCCCGACCCCGGCACCGCTGGAAACCCGCTAAGCGGGAACAGCAGATGCAAAAAAGCCCGGACCTGGTCCGGGCTTTTTGTTTGCGCCTTATCCGTCAGGCATTCAATTGCTTGGCACGCTGGCAGAACGCATCGACCAGTGTGTTGGCCGCCTGATTGAACAGCGGGCCCAACGTGGCGCGCACAATCGGCCCAGCGTAATCGAAGGACAGGTCCAGGCTGATCTTGCAGGCTTTTTCACCCAGCGCCTTGAACACCCAAACACCATGCAGCTGGGTGAACGGCCCTTCTTCGAGGTTCATTTCGATGGACTGCCCCGGCACCAGCACGTTACGCGTCACGAAGTGCTGGCTCATGCCACCCTTGGCCACTTCGAGCTTGGCACGCATGTGTGTATCGCTGGTTTCGATCACCGTCGAGGCCGAGCACCACGGCAAAAATTCAGGGTAGCTGGCCACATCGTTGACCAGATCGTAAAGCGCCTGGGCGGGGTATGGCAGCAGGGCGGAGCGTTGAATATGGGTAGTCATCCAGGCGTCACTTCCAAGGCTGGGTGGCGGCGCTTCGCAGCGTGCCGAAAACAGGTTCTGTGCGTATGACAGGGTTTGTATTGTCCGGTATTCATTCCAGTGGCTCAAGCACACCGAAATCCCATAGCGGACGACGCGCGGACTTGCCTATAATGCCGCCCCTATGGCTAAGCAAAAAAAACATCCGACCGGGACCATCGCGCAAAACAAGAAAGCGCGACACGATTACTTCATCGAACACAAGTTCGAGGCCGGGCTGGTCCTGTCCGGCTGGGAAGTAAAAAGCCTGCGAGCCGGCAAGGCGCACCTGACTGACAGCTACGTGCTGCTCAAGGACGGTGAGGCCTGGCTGTTCGGCAGCCACATCACCCCGCTGACCACGGCCAGCACCCACGTCATCGCCGACCCTACACGCACCCGCAAGCTGCTGCTGAACAAGCGCGAGCTCGAGCGCGTGGAAGCGGCCGTGGCGCAAAAAGGCTACACCTGTGTGGCTTTGGCGCTGTACTGGAGCAAGCACCTGATCAAGTGCGAAATCGCACTGGGCAAGGGCAAGAAGGAATTCGACAAGCGCGACACCATGCGCGAACGCGATTCCAACCGCGAGCTGCAGCGGGCTGTGCGGAACAAGGGCAAGGAAGAGTAACTACTCTTCAGCCTGTTCCGGCCTCTTCGCGGGCAAGCCCGCTCCCACAGGAATGGCACCAGATTCAAGCCCGGCGCCTATCCTGTGGGAGCGGCCTCTTCGCGGGCACGCCCGCCCCACAGGAATGGCACCAGATTCAAGCCCGGCGCCTATCCTGTGGGAGCGGCCTCTTCG